>JALYNE010000004.1 GCA_030773375.1 Pseudomonadota bacterium | reverse complement strand
CTGCCGCGCTCGACGCGGCCTTGCCGCAACCCTTCGAGCGTACGGCGGTGAACGGCTTTGGCTTCCTGCAGATCGTCCGCAAGCGCGAGCGTCCTTCCGTGCCGGAGATCGTGCAGGGCGATCCCGCGGGCGCCGCGGCCCGCCTCCTCCTCCGCCGGGCGGAGCGCGCGCCCGGTGCAGGGGAGCGCGTGATCGAGGCTGCCCCTGCCGCGGTCGCGCGTATCGAGGCAAATCCCGATTGGCTGGAGGCGCTTGCCCGCCGTCTGGGCGCGCCCGTCGCCTTGCGGGCCGACCCGGCCCTCGCCATATTCGCGGGGCATGTCCAGAGCCGTTTCCAGTAAGAAGTGCCCGCTGTGCGGAAAAACGCCGAGCCAGGCCCACGCCCCGTTCTGCAGCCAGGGCTGCCGCGATCGGGACCTGTTGAACTGGCTTGGCGACAATTACCGGGTGCCTGGTCCGCCGGCTGACGAAGCGGGCCTGGCCGCTGAGGGCGAATCGTGAGGAGCCGATTTCGGCCGGCTTATGGGCTGGACAGCCAAGGCGGCCCGCCTCTATAGGCGCACACGTCCGCTCCGCCGGATACGCCCAGGTAGCTCAGTTGGTAGAGCATGCGACTGAAAATCGCAGTGTCGGCGGTTCGATCCCGTCCCTGGGCACCACTTTCTTGCAGCGAGCAGAGACACGTCTCGGGCTGTCGGGTGGCTGATCCGTAAATAGCGCAGTTTTCCGGGAGTCTGAGGCTCCGCCCTGCCGCACCTGCCGTGCTGCCGAGAATTGCAAATACGGCTGCGGACCTGAGACCAATGCTCGCGTCTCCAGGTTACTGAGACGGTTCGCATTGTGGAATGTCAGGAGACCGGCTGCGACATAGAGTCCGATGTCTCGTTAGCGCCACTTCAGTCAATGCGATCGCCGTACGCTGAGCCTGAGCCATGCGTTCAGCTAGCATCTGACCCGACGGGCGCCGCTGAAACCCTTGAGGCAACCTAACCGACTAAGCGGTGCCTGGTCCCCGCTTTATGGTCCGTGATAATAAGAGATCAGCGGCGGGTGCTCGGGATCATCTTCCGTCATTAAGCGGTCGGTAAACGCTAGGCTACTGCCTTCCCCAGGCTCAACCAAGAGTTGGTCCACAATAACGATCTGATGGTCTCGAAGGTCGTTTTCCGCGATCTGGTAGAGATAACTATAGAAGGCGCGTACCAGCTCTGGATTGATGTCCGGTGTGATGTTTTTGAGCGGCGTGTCGATCATCAGCAGGCTTGGTACGGGCAGGCCGCGTTCGGCCGCCGTCCGGTGCAGGGCGAGCGCGAAGCAGATCGTCAGGAGGGTTTTCTTACCGCCGCTCCCCGCAGTGTAGAAGCTGTACGCGGCGCTCTGATCGCCCCCCGGCCAAATTTCTGGGATCATCGTGCGCCGATTTACGTGAACCTGATCCTTCTCCCCGACGCCCGGAACGTGCGTCTTCAAGAGCGCATCGAGAAAATGGGCCTCCAGGGCGGCGAAATTCGCGTCAGCCTTGCTCAGTCGCTGCTGTTCCTCGACGATCTGCCGCTCGAGGTGTTCTAGTGTCTTCGAGAGAGCGTCGGCGTCGTCGAGCATCTGTGTGACGGCATCCGGCATGGCGCTTACACGATCCAGGAAGCGCGCGCGCTCGTCGAGTTCCGCAAGTTCGCGTTGGGCATCGCGCGTCCGCGCGAGCCGATCGGACTCGTATGTTGCCAGAAGCTCAGCGATGCGGTCATCGAGTAGCTTCTTCTCTCCCGCCAACTTCTGGATCAGCGCTTCCTGGCGCTTCCGCGCGAACGAGTGCCTACGAAGCGATGCCTCAATGTCCGCCAATCGCGCATCAAGATCAGTGTTGATGGTGGCCGGCGTGATCGCGTCCTCGTCAGGACCTATCGGTTGCAGGCAGAGGTAGCAGTCACCCACATGCGAACGATGCGTATCCACCGGTTGTCCACATTGCGGACAGTGCTCAAAAGCAGTCCCCGCCAAGACGGAGCGGGCGCGATCGGCACGCGCGACCTTGAACTTCATCGATAGCAGTTCGGAGCGAAGCTCGCGCTGCTCCTTGAGACGAAATTCGAGGTCCTCGAGCGTCTGGCGTTCCTCGTCGAGTTGGTCGGACATGCGCCTGAGCCTGACGCGCATATCGTCCACGAAGTGCGTATCGCTGAGATAGGTCGAGTTGTCCTCGGCCAGAAAACGTCGCAGCTCTTCCCCCCGGCCGCGCACCTTGTCCAGTTCCTCGCGGATCTGCCCGCTCGACGCGAAATCGAAGCCAAGCAAGAACTCGCGTATGCGTTCGGCCGCTTCTCGCTTAGACCGCTGGTCCGATCGCGTCTGATCGTACTCGGTCTGCAAGGTGCTCAGCACCTCACTGTAGTAGCCGGTGAAGAAGTTCAGGCTGTCCTTACTCTTTTCGGCGAGAACGGGCGTGTTCAGGCGAAAGAACGAGGAATCGAGCTCCTCCTGCTCCAGATAGCAGAATTTGAAGAGATCGCGGAAGCTGAGCCGCACCATCGGCGACGCGTCATCGCCCGTGCGCTTTCTGACCCGAATGATGGGGTAGCCGAGTAACCGGAATAGCAGATCGCTGACGTTGACGACGTCCTTGCCAAAGACAACCGGGCCGTCACCTTTCGCGCGAATTTGCAAGCTCGTCGGGCCTTCGTCGCGGTCAATCCACGACACCCGAAGAAAGCCTTCGCCCTTGCTCCGCTCGATCAGCACTTCAGTGTCGGCGACCGTCAGCGTCAGCGCAGCTGCCAGGAATTCCCGCTGGATAGCGGTGGTGAGTTCGAGATCACCACCAAGGCAGAAATCGACGAGGCGGACGACCGTGGATTTGCCTAGGCTCAGGGTGCCATGGATGAAGGTGATGTTGGGGGAGAAGGTGAGAACCTCCTCGCTTTGACGGCATAGCAGCTTCAGCGTCTGAAGATGGATTTTCATTAGTCGATGGTTTCGCCGATGCGGAGAGAAGCCACCTCAGGGAAGTTCTGGTAGATGAATTCCATGAGAAATGTGGCCGTCAAGTCCAAGTGTCGTTTCAACAGAATGGCGCGTTGCTGGATGCCGTAATATTCGGGCGCCGCCTGAAGAGCCTCTGCGGCGGCACGGCCGCGCTCGGTTTGAGCGATGATGATGGTCCTGCCAACAGTATGAAGGTTGATCAGGCCACGTCCCGCCAAAGTGTTCAGGAAGCGCCGATACCGATGGTCCCACGGGCCGTATTTGAATCGGACCATGTGTGCTTCAATCGAGTTACGTTCAAAATCTTCGACATTGACCTTCGATGCGTCCGTCCCGCGAACCCGGAGCGCGCGCTCGAGGAATGCTGGATAGCGCAACAGGAAGTCGAGCTTTGCAAGCTTCGTCAGTCCCTCGATTTTCTTATCTCCCGCCTTCCCGGCAAAGGCGTGGATGAGGACGAGGAGGCGTCCAAGATGAAGGGAGTCGTCCCCTTCTAGATGATTGACGATCTCAGGCAGCGTGGTCATGCGTCGGAGCTCCGGGGCGGCAGCTCGCGGTCCGCCCCCCACCAGACCTTGCACTCGTCCGAGAGCAAGCCTGCGGTTCCTACGAGATGCTCGGCGCGGCATCCGAACAGGCTATCCCTCTCGCTGGTGGCGGTCTGGCCTGCGCGTCCACGAAGATCCGCAAGCATTGCTCCACCATAGGCGCCGGACGCAGTTGCCGTGTGGGCTTCGGCCTCCAGAGCATCCCGTTTCGCGAGGTACTGGAAATGGGCAAGCCGGCGATTGGCTTCAGCCAGACCGAATTTCTCCTTCCAGCCGACGAAGGTGCGCTCGAGGGATGCCACATCATCCTTCATCAGTTCGACATCGGTGTACCCGATGCCACCGGAAGCCATCTTCAGCTCCATGCGGCCCAGGCCGGGCGGAATACTCTCGCGCTCGACGAACTCGCGGATGGTCAGCAACTCTTGATGATCGAACGCGGCGGGCGTGGTGAGCCGTCCCATCAACTCGCGGTCGAGGCGCTTCTTTTCCGTTCGCAGACGCTCGATATGGCCATTGAAGTCCTCCACCACCGCATGGGTTTCGAGGACGTAGCCGTCCAAGGCCAGTGAACTCACATTCCAGATGTGGCTGCGTATCGCTTCGGCCATTCGGTACAACTCGAATGTGGACTGATGGCCGAGCGTGCCCAGTTCTCCCAGGGCGCGAATGAGCTCCTGTTCGAGCTGATCGATGCCGGTCTTCCGCTCCTCGAGCCTGACCTTCCCAAGGGACGCGATCACGTGGTCCACGGCGAGCGCGGTCGCTTCCGCGAACTCAGCAAGGCGTTTGCGAACCTTGTGCTTGGGGCCCAATCCATCGAGGCTCGGGTTGGTGCGGCAACACTCCAGCACAGCGCCAACATCATCGGCGGCGTCGCCACTATGAAACACGAAGTTTGTCGCAAGGATGAAGCGTTCAAACTGGCCCGGATAACGCGCATCCCGAACGCAGAATCGCTTAAGCGCGCCGGACACCGACTTGTCGGAAATCCGAAAGGCGGGCTGGTCGAGCTCGCGCGTCTTCACCTGAATACCGGTGAACCGGCCATCAGCCCCTTCAATCAATACGTCCTCGAAGTGCTCGCAATAGACATTGCGAACGGAAGACTCCGGTAGCAGCACCTGCAATGCCTTGAGAGCGGTGTAATTGATCTGGTAGCGGAATCGCCGTTGTACTTCGTCGCCCGGATCACGGGGCACGTCGTTCATTTCGATACTCGCCCCTCGATGTGAACGCCTGACGGCCTTCCTCCCGATCCTCGCTACAGGGCATATCACCATTCAGGATCAGATGAAATTTTTGCGATGCTGCGCTAACTTGGCGCTTGGGCTATGCAGGTTGCGTCTGGGGCGGATGTCCGTTTGCAAGCGTTTTGTGTCTATCTCAAATGGCCAGTTTGAACCATGCGCCCCTAACCGGAGAGCATCGTGTGACGGGTCTCACTGTGCGCGCCCCCTGCGCATGATGCCGGCGGCCGTCATGCACCGGCCTTGCTAGCGATCGCTGCTGATGAAAAGTATCTGTGGTTGCTCATGTGCCAGGCCGGCGGCGCTGGACGGTTGGCGAGCGATCTATCTCGCGGAGAGGTGCCGCGATGACTTGATTGGCCGGGTGCAATTCGGCCGACCCGTCCTCCGAGTCGAGGGCTTGGGCGACACCGGCCAGCCCGTGTACGACCGACCCAAACCGCGATTCGCTCTGCACCACCGCCGAAGGGCCACATGTTCAATCTGATCGTCTCGTACAACGACCCATGGCCAGGTGACGTGCTCACGATGGAAACGGGGCGCATTTTCGAGCACACCAGCGACAAGCTGAAGCGGAAGTATCGCGACGACGACGGCGTCATCGACTTTGACAAGCTTCTGAAGTTGCCGACGCTGATCATGGTGGAAGGCACGGGCGAGCAGATCGCCTACGTCTGCTCAATCACGCGCGTTCGCCAAAGGGGCAAACATTACTCGATCGAATTCGTTCTGGATCGAAGGGTGCCGCCGCTTCGTAACCGCGCACTGTACGAGATCCGTGCCGTGCTCGACATCGAGCAGTGGGAATTCTCGCGCAACCACTGGGCAGTCAAGGATGTCGACCTGGTGAGCACGCTCCTGCCGATTCTTGCCCCCGCACGGCGCTTGCCGACGGTCTTCGATGTCGACGTGCCTGAGGCAATCGATCAGACGCTAGCTGCAGTCATGATGCCGTTCGGCGCCAACTTCGCACCAGTCTATGCCGCTATCAAAGCGGCGGCTGAGGGAGCGGGATTGCGGCCACAGCGGGCCGACGACATGTGGGACGCTGATCAGCTGATCCAGGACATCATCACACTGATCGACCGGGCAAAGGTCGTGGTCTGCGACTGCACCGGCCGCAATCCGAACGTGTTCTATGAGGCTGGCATCGCGCATGCGTTCGGACGGGATGTGGTGCTCATCGCGCAATCCGCCGACGACATACCGTTTGACCTGAGACACTACCGCTACCTGACGTATCTGAACAACGGCGAGGGTCTCGCGACGTTGACAAAAGCGCTGCAGGATCGTCTCACGACCATTGCCGCCCGATAGATTTGGCGTGGGTGCATGGTGGGCGCACGACGAAGATCGAGCGCACCAGCCGGCCTACCCATCAAGGCAGGAACGGCTGGTTGCTGCGGTGTGAAGGCGGTGGACGCACTTGGGCTCGAACCAAAAACCCACTGAATACAAGAGCCAGCTACTTTATCGGTCGGCCGATGTCTGCATAGAGCAGACGCAAAGCCAAAAACTGCCTGTGCGCTCACGGCCAGGTTGCGCCGTTCCCATTTGGCACTGGTTCCGCGCGCGCCGGCCGAGCTGATGGCGATCGGTTGAACCGACTTGCACTTGCTTTCAGTCGACAGGAGGTGCGGCGACGGTCATCGTACTGTCGGCGGAAGGATGAGGCAGCGGGATGAAGTTGGTACGCGATGCTCGGACGTTGAAGACGAAGGCTGTCGAGGCTCTGCGGGCTGCTATGACGGCCTTCAACAGCTACGACGACTCTGGCCGCGTCACTATGGTTCTGATGCATTCTCAACACGCCTGCGAGATGCTCCTGAAGGCTGTACTCGTGCAGGGCAAGGGCAAGGTCTTCGATAAAGACACCGGCAGGGCGATCGGCTTTGAACGTTGTCTCGGCCTCTGCTCCGCACATCACCAGCTGACTGCCGAGGAGGCTGGCATCATGCGGGCGATCGATGCGCAGCGCGACGCTGCACAACATTGGTTTGTCTATGTGTCCGAGGATTTGCTCTACATGCAGCTTCGGGCGCTAATCACCGCGTTTGACGCATACCTCAAACGTAAGCTCGACGTAGCATTGCAGGACCAGATTCCGCCCCGGGTGCTGCCGATCTCAAGCACACCGCCTGGCGACTTTGAGTTCCTCGTCGACAAGGAGTTCAACTACATCCGTGAGCTGCTCCAGCCGGGCCGCCGCGCCCGCGACGAGGCGCGCGGTAGGATCCGCAGCATGCTCGCTATGGAGGCGATCGTTACGGACGAGGTGGAGATATCGCAGCGCGACATCGATCGAATCGAGAAGGCAATGCGTGGAGGCGCGGAGTTTACGGCCGTGTTTCCCCGGCTTGCGACGGTCGGAACGAGTACGGAGGGCGAGGGAGTGAATCTAGTTGTCCACTTCACGAAGAAGCAGGGCGCTCCGGTCCACTACGTAGGTGGAGACGATCCCGCCGCTGCGGCGGCGGTCCGCGAGGTGGATCTCCGTAAAAAGTTTCACATGCAGCGTACGGAGCTAGCACAAAGGATCGGGCTTAGCGCACCGAAAGCTAAGGTGCTGCGCGCGCATTTGGCCATCGATGAGGACGCCAGTTGCTGTCACGTGTTCGAGTTCGGCTCGCAGAAGATCCCATGCTTCTCTGACAACGCTCTGCGCCGGATGCAGGAGGCGTTGCCGGGGATCGACATGGCCGAGCTTTGGGCGAACCGGAACAGCTAACGCCGCCCGGCGCCGGGCGGCGATCAGTGGGCAACCAGGCGACCGGCAAGTGGCTCGGTTCAGTCCCGACTGCTTCACCGACTAACCTGGTTCCGACGTATGCTTCCCTCAAAAAGCGCCCCGAAAGATGACGGTCTGTGATCGGCCATTCTCAGCCGATCGCCGCATCGATTTGCCGCGCCACGCCGCCGCCACGATCCAGCTCCGCCCATAGGAACACTACCGATCCGCCGCTCACCTCCTGCAGCCGTGCACCAATATTGCGCTTCTCTCTGCTGTCGGAATTGTCGGTTCGGTCGGCGCCCTTATATTCGATGATCAGCTTGCGCCCGTCAGTCAGCTCGGCCACGAAATCCGGATAGAACAGGTCAGTGGAGGTCGGCAGCGCGTACGACCAAGCGGTACGATCAACGTTCCGAACCCAGTGACGGATGGCGGGGTGGTCGTCGATCTGGACCGCGGCCATCCATTCCTCGCCGCCATGTTTCAGGTCGCCCACTCGGGAGAAAAGGTGCTTCCGCGGTCGCCACGGGCCCACGTAAGGGGTGCGCGGATCGTAACCTGCCTTAGAGAAGCTGAAGCCATGGTCGCCGAGCGCTAGCACCGGTGCGATGTCGCCGAGCAATAGCTGGACACCGCGGGCACCGGCTTCGTTTCGTAGCTGTGCTACCCGCGCCACGATCGCACGACGCAGCGCGTATTTGCCGCGGACAAGCTGCGCGAGCGGGATCCGGTTTGACACGCCTTCGACGACGCGGCGGCAGTATTCGAGGAAGATCGGCTGGGCTACGTCGCGCTGGCGCGTCGTGCGATCGAGCCAGCGGGAGAGCGCGGCCACGTCCCAGTCGGTGGCGCCATCAAGCGCCAGTTCGGCCGCAGCGTCGATGCGGCTGTAGACGACCTGATCACCGTCGACGTCCATTTCGAACGTGTCCGGGCGGTCAGTCAACGCGAAGCCGGGAAGGCTCGTATCGACCTGCCGCAGGTCCCAGCCGCCCACATCGACCAGCGTCTCCGGAAATATGATCTCAATCTGCCCGTCGCGCTCGATTGCCAAGCGGGGCAGCGTTAGCACCTCACCCTGTTCGGCGGGCGAGAGCGCCACGGCGCGTTGGGCGATGAATGCTTCCACAGCAGCGGTCGGCGTCGTCTCCGGTGTCGTGACCGCCGCCGCCACCTCACGCAACACCTCATCGGGCGCGGCGGTATCAAAGGTGATGGCAATGCCGCCGGCACCATCATCAGCAATCCGCGTGGCGGCCACCATCTCTGGCGTCCAGTCGCTCTGGTCCGGCCGCTCCTGCACCCGCAGAACCGGCAGCTGTGGCCTCGTGAACAGCGGCTGGTTCTCGGTCCAGTCGAAGCTCTCCGGCTGTTCTACGATCGCCTCCAGCGCAGTGCGCTCGTCAAAGCCCATTTCGGTCAAGCGGTCCTTCAGCCCCTCGGCAGCTTCGAAGAAGTTACGCTCGGACACGTGTGCGTAGGCGCGGTTCAGCTCCTCCGAAGAACAACGGGTAGCAAAGGGCATCCGTAGCACACGGCCGAGCAGCTGCTCCACCGCGCCGCCGCTCCTGATACTGGCTAGCGAACAGAAGACATAAGCGAAGGAGCAGTCCCAGCCTTCCTTCAGAGCATCGATGGTAATGACGTGCTCGATCATGCAGGCAGAGTCGAACAGGTCGATGCCGTCGAGTTCCCGCTGATTGCCAGTGGCGACCGCGATGCGGTCCTCGGGGATGCGGCAATCTTCAAGCAGGTGGCGCTTCACCACGTCCACAGTCGCTTCGGCACCCTCGCGCTGCGCTTGCGCCTGATACAGGGCAATCGGGCGAATGCCGCCGCTGTCCTTACGAGCGATGCCTTCCAACCATGCGCGGTTGTCGACCGCGTGAGCGATCGCCGCCTGCCAGCTGCCGTGCTGCGACAGGTGAATCGGGAGCTTGATCATGTCTGCCGCCTTCAGCTCGGCGGCGGTTGCCGAGACGATGACGTTGGACCGCACAGGTGTTGCGGTGAACTCCACCACCGCGGCGGGCGCGATACGCGCCATAGTCTCGCCAGACAGGGTGGAGGTGAAGTTGTGCGCCTCGTCGACGATCACGAGCGGGCGGTGCAGCTTGAGGAGGTTGGCAAAGCTAGCGATCGGCTTGCCCTTGCGTGCGCCGTCCTCGTGCCGGGCGAGGTCGATCCCAGCGGGCAAAGAGGCGAAGTGCGGCTCCAGCTCCTCGTCATCGCGATAGACGTTGCGGTCGGCCACGTTGTTAACGCGGAACGACTGGACTGTGGCGACGATCACCGTCGCCGCGTCCGCCATGTCCTGCGGGCGGAGCTGCCGCCGCTCGTCTATGCCATAAACCCGCACAGCGCCGCCGAAGCTTGCCTCCAGTGCCTGCCGATAGGGATGCGTCGGCTTCTTGAGCGCGCCCAACGTCTGATCGGCAATTGTGGTGGAGGTGACAAGCCAAAGCACCACTGGAAAGCGCCGCGCCAAAAAGGTGTCGCGTGCGACGCCGATTGCATGGGCCGCGAGCAGCGTCTTGCCGCCGCCGGTAGGCAGCCGAAGGCAACAATACGGTACGTCGGGCAGCCCGGCGAGCGGCCGATAGGTAGCCTGATATGCGCCCGGAGCGCCCACCGCACAAGCGGCAGAATAAGCCTCTGAGTTGCTGCGGATGGAAGATTGATCGAGGAACACGCGCAGCGCGTGGAGGGCGCGGTGCTGATAATCTTTCAGCTCCATCAGCGTGCCCTCACGTCATAGGGCGTCTGCTTGAAGGTGACGCCGGCTTCCGCAAGTCGGGCTGCGCCGAGTTTGCTTCACTCGCCATAGACGATCATCAACCTGTCCCAGCCGCTTTCCTCGCGCAGCCGCGCCAGCACCGCGGCCGTCAGCACATTGCCGCCCGTCACTGAGCGGTCGCCGAGAATTCCATTGAAGAGGAGGGCATAAGCTACGCCGTCATGGATACCCAGCACCGGCGTGTCGGCGGCACCGGTGAAGGGCAGCCCTGTCTCGCTGAACCAAATGTGCGCGGCGAGTGTGGTGAAGGCGATGTCGTCGGCGATGTGACCATCCGCGTCGAACACCCGAGCGCCCAAGCGGTAGAAGCGATATCCGCCGCCGCCCGTCCAGCCTACCGCCTCCGACACGCCCCCCTGTTCGCCGGCGACCACCTTGTCGAGCCGCGGCTTACAGTGGGTGACGGCATGGTCGCCCATCTCGATGCCTATCCAGCGACGGCCCATCTTGTGCGCCACAGCCGCCGTGGTCCCGGAGCCGAGAAAGCTGTCGAGGACGAGATCGCCGCGATTGCTGGCAATGTGGATGATGCGCTGCATCAAACGTTCCGGCTTGGGAGTGCCGAACGGGGTGTCGTCATCGAACAGCCGCAGGATTTCGCGCTTCGACTCCTCGTTCGTTCCTACCTCTTCCGCAAGCCACAGCGACATCGGCACCAGGCCGGCCTCCTCACCGGCAAACTGCTTGATGCGAGGACGCCCAGCTCCTTCTCGGGGGAAATAGACCCTTCCCTCAGCCTCGTATTGGCGGAACACTTCTTCGGTCGCGCCCCAGCAGCGACCACGTGGCGGCTCATGCGATTCACCGTTTGGGCCCACAATGACGTACATCTGGTTCGGTCGATATCCCTGCGCGGAAAATGGGATGGATCGCCAAGGTCCGCGGGGGTCCGCGTCGGGGTTCGAGAAGCCGTTCAGGTTGGGCGGTAGCGGATTACGGATCGCCTTCCATTGCACCGCTGGCATCTTCCCGTAGGCGAGCACCGTATCGTGAGCGAGGCCGATGGCGGCTCTATTCTCCCGCGATGTGCGTTTTTGCCAGATAATTTCGGCTAGAAAGTTCCTCCGCCCAAACACCTCGTCCATCACGACTTTGAGATAGTGTCCCTCATTGTCGTCGATTGACACCCAGATGCTGCCGTCCTCGGCCAGCAGATCCCGTAGCAGGACGAGGCGCGGGTAGATCATCGCGAGCCACTGGCTGTGCTCCAGATTGTCATCGTAGTGATCAAAAGCAGACCGGGTATTGTACGGCGGATCGATGTAGATGCATTTCACCGCCCCCTTGAAATAAGGCAGCAGCGCCTTGAGCGCATCAAGGTTGTCACCCTGGATGAGCATGTTGCCGAGATCGCCCGCGCCGCCGTCAAGTTCGGGAACGGACTCCAGCAGCCGATACGGCACCTGCGCTGCCGCGCGCACGTCCTCCCCGCGCGTCATCCAGTCCAGTATCGGCACCTAACCCCCAAGCGTCACAATGGCTTTGTCACCACGACACTAGCCTCGTAGCCGTCGTCCGTGCAAATGCCGCCGCGGCTGCTTGCCCCACATCAGGCCCGACGCCCTAGCCAATGCTGAAGCGCCGTTAAGCTGCCTCACGTAATTCGACTGCAAACCCTAGCTTGCTGCGCTGCTCCCCCCATTCGAGCGGCAGGTCTGTCATGCGTGCCAGATACTGCCTCGTGAGCGTCGCCGGTTGCCGCCCCTCCAGGATGGCGGCAACAATGTCGGGTGCCAGAAAGCTGATGCGTAACAGCACCCGAAAATAGTCGACCTTCAGCCCCATGCCCGCAGCCGCTTCATCAACACTGATGCCCGGTGTCGACGTGAGCGCCTGCCTTGCTATCCCAGCCTTCACCACGAGGGTGATGAGCGCCGGGTCATGACGCCTATTGCTGGCTCGGGCCGACGGCGGGAGCAGCAGCCGAACCTCGCCTCCGGCACGCACCGTGCTGATGGGAATGGTCAGCGGCAGTTCCAGGCTTTCGCATGCACCCTCAGTGAGGGCGGCCCCGCCCGTCTGATCGCTGAGGGTGGGCACCCGCGCCTCGACCTCCAGCCTGTCCCTGTGCAGGTCGATGCGCCGCAGGAGGGTGGCAAGCAGGGAGCGGCGCTCTGCCTTGCGGCCGTGGAGCAGCCGAGACAGGAGATCGTCAAGCATGCCCCTGATTTGGTGGATCGGAACATCCTCTCTGTCGCACCTCTTGATCAGCCGATGGAGCAGGTCAGGTTCTGCAAGAGCGGTCGTCAGCTGCTCGACAATTGCCTTCTCCACCTCCCCCGCGGGCACCCGCATTAGCGGCTCAGTGCTTAGTGCCGGCTCCGGCCGCGATACATAGTAGCGGTAGCGCCGCGAGCCCTTGCAGGCGTGATTGGGCGTCATCCGACGACCTGCGCTGTCAAACAGCAGACCCGTAAGCAGGCTCGGGTCATCGATGTTGCGGCCATGCTTCCGAGCAACCCGGTTTTCGTCGTGCTGTCGCTGCGCCCGCTCAAACAACTCGGGATTGATGATCGGCGGATGCTCGCCGGCATAGTGCTGGCCCCGATGGTGCACCTCCCCAACGTAGATGCGGTTCTGGATGAGGTGGCTCAAGGCACCATGCGTGAAGTTGGCGCCGCCGGTCTGGCGACCGCTCGCCGAGATCCGCCGCTTGCTGAGCACACCGCGGGCGGCAAGCTCCTCCTGCAGCGCGACGACGGTCCCGAGCGCAAGGTAGCGCTCGAATATGTGCCGCACCTGCTCGGCTTCCTTCTCGTTCACGACTAGCTTCCGGTCATTCACCTCATATCCGAGCGGTACCACCCCGCCCATCCACATGCCCTTCTTCTTCGAAGCTGCAATCTTGTCTCGAATGCGCTCGCCCGTAACTTCCCGCTCAAACTGAGCGAACGAGAGCAGCACATTAAGGGTCAGCCGCCCCATCGAGGTGGTGGTGTTGAACGCCTGCGTGACCGACACGAACGATGCGTCCGCCGCATCGAGGATCTCCACGATCTTCGCGAAGTCGGCGAGGCTGCGGGTGAGCCGGTCCACCTTATAGACGACGATCACGTCGATACGGTTTGCCGCTACTTCCTGGAGCAATGCGCGGAGCCCCGGCCGCTCCATGCTGCCGCCCGAGAACCCACCATCGTCATAGAAGCCGGGGACCAGCACCCAGCCCTCGTGCCGCTGGCTGAGCACATAGGCGGCGCACGCCTCGCGCTGCGCGTCGAGGCTGTTGAACTCCTGCTCAAGCCCATCCTCGGTCGATTTGCGCGTGTATATGGCGCAGCGGATGGTTCGGGGCGCCGCCGATGCCCGCCCGTAATCAGCCCTCGCCACCGACCACCTCCGCGGCTGGGCCTCCAGCAAGGCCGAAAAAGCGAGGACCGGACCACTTCGTGCCGGTGATGACCTGGGCTATCTGGCTCAATGAGGCGTAGCGGCGATCCTCGAACAGGAACCCGTCATCCATCACTGCGACATGAAAGGTTCTGCCCCGCCATTGCCTCACCAGGCGGGTACCTGGCTTTGCGGTACGCTCCAGCCCCAGCGGCCGCCCACGCTCCAACTGGCGCGCAAGCCGCTCCAACTCGCGCGTGACGGAGCGCGGCAGACCGCCCTGCTCCTGTTCCTGAAGCTTCCATACGATGCCCCGCCGGAGAAGGTCATGGCCGAGCCGCGGCGCAGGCTCCTTCCAGACGCGCTGCCATTCCTGGCGGAGTTGACCTGTGGAGAGGCTGCGGAGCGCCTCAATTCGATCATCAAGAGCGATCATTGGCCGTCACTCCCGATGGTGTAGCGGCTCACGCCGTCGACACGCTCACGCTGAACATCATGGCCGCGCTTCCGCAAGCCGGTGATCGCGGCGCGCGCTGTGTGCGGCAGCCAGCCCGTCTCGGACGTGAGTTCCTCGAGAGTGGCCCCTCCTTCCCTCCCGATCAGCTCCAGCAGCAGCGCCTGCTTGGTTTTGCGCTCCGGTTGAGGTGGGGTGTCGATGAGGCTTTCGGTGGCAGGCTCGCTGCGCGGGACTTCGTCCTGTTTCTTGCTGGGCATTGTTGGCTCCTTCGAAGGAGCGCAGGATTGCGCTTCCACCGCCCGAAGCCCCGGAAGTCACCTGCCAGGGGAGTGGTCGGTCCGGGCGCCGGCGATTCTCGAGGAACAGCAATGCTCGGGTTCGGCGGGAAGTCGAGTGCTGAGCTGAGCATTCGTGGAGAATCCTTCAGAACTGCCCGGACATTCGGAAATCCCGCCAGCGGGGGGCGCCGAAAAGTTGATCCGCTAACACCTCGTAAGCGGGAGCGGGTTAGACTGGGGCAACAAGGCCGATGCCGTGCACTGCCCGCCGCGGGGGACTGGGCGCCAGGCAGGTTCTTTCGATGCTGGCCTGCTGCCCGCGACAGCGACAGGATATCTGCGCCTCGGCTGCTGTCGATCAGGGCGTTACCGACGGCTTATCGAGCGGGCGAGTGATAAGAGGTTCCGCCTACTCCCGTGTCACAACCAGGGCTGCCGCTCCCAACCCCGCGAGGTCCGACCCCAGCCGCTGCAAGGTCGATGCAATGCCCTTGGCTGCCTCCATGTCAGCAGGTCTGGTGACCAGCTGCAGGTGCGCATCCTCGATCAGCATTGCCGCAGCTGTTCCGAGTTGCCCGATTGCCTCTCGTGCCAGCTCTTCATCGATCATCCGCACTTCTCCTGGCGCACAGGAAGGCGGGGAAGAGCGGCGGAAGTCCAGACGCAGCTTTCAAACTAGGGCTGCTGTCAGGCTACGCAGCAAAAGAGCAGCGAAAAGGGGCAGGTTGAGCTTGCTATGTGCCGGTGCTGGAGCATGGTCATGGAAGCGTCGTGGAGGCGGGAAGGACAAGCATGCAGGACCTGAGTGATCCGTCCGTGGTGCACAAGCGGCCTGCATCAGGGGCCTTACCCGGGGCCTTGAGCATTCAACGCCAAGGGTGGAGATCGATCGTCGCGGCAACGTTCGAGCGTTTGAGGATAACCTCCTGCCGGAACCGGAACTCGCGTGCTGGACGGGTGAACTCGGCCGATGGATGGATGTTGAACTCGATGAGTATCTGCGGTCCGTACGCTCCTCGACCGCACTCACCGTGAACTACTTCGGCCCGCTGATGATGGCTGGGCTCTCGTTCAGCATAGGGAGCCACCTCAACCTTCATGTGGAGAGCTTCGAGCGGCGCACGCGCAGCGGCTTTGAGGATGCACGCGAGCCGCATCTAGCATCCTGATGGCGTTGAAGACTAGGTATAGGAGCCGTCCCGGTTTCCCTGCATCATTGCGCCTGGAGGAAAACAGTCCCGTTGCGCCCACCGGAGTAATCGGGGCAGGATGAAGGCCGCCGCAGCCCGATTTGTCTGACACCGCCCGTTAGAGGTGTGTCGCCGAGGCCCGCAGGTCCTCTAGCCGGAAGCCGGCCCGCTCCGCTTCGGCTTCCTGCTCCGGCTCACGCCACGTTTCCAGCAACGCCGCGGCATACCAGTCGCGCATGGCAGGGAGACCTCGGACGCGTTCGGCGTAAGCCGCCGCGGGCTCGCTCAAGGCGAGGCTGTAGATTTGCGCGCGGAACGTCACGGGTGCGAAAAATGCGTCCACGGCGGTGAACCCCTCTCCTGCGAGAAACGGCCCGCCGAAGCTGCCCAACCCCTCGCACCAGAGCTCATCAATTCGGTCGATGTCGCGCGTGAGCGCGGGCGGGACGTCGTTGAGCCGAACGCGGATGCCCAAGGTCATCGGGCAACGCTCGCGCAGGCTTCCGAACCCCGAGTGCATCTCGGCGGCTGCACAACGCGCCCAGGCCCGGGCCTTGGCGTCTGTCGGCCAAACGCCAGGATGATGCTCGGCGAGGTATTCCGCGATGGCGAGGGTGTCCCAAACGACGAACCCGTCGTCGATGAGGCAGGGGAGTTTGCCCGAAGGCGAGAAGCGGCAGAAGCCGCCCGCCTCCGAGCGGCTCCCAAGCGGCACAAGTTGCTCCTGAAATTCAATGCCTAGCGTGCGCATGAGCACCCACGGTCTCAGTGACCAGGTCGAGTAGCTCTTGTTGGCTATGTAGAGGGTGTACAAGCTCGTCTCCTGTTCGATCCTGGCACCGGTGCTGTTGCTGCTTTGCCGATGAAGCGGTGCTATTAATATAGCGAGGCCCGCGACGGGTTCGGCAGGTTATTGAGCTGTCGCATGAGGGCCTCAACTTCTTCGGTGATTATGTCTGGATGGTCCTCTGGAGTGAAGTGCTTCCCTCGTTCGATCCGCCGAAGCGGGGCCCGCAAGTATTGGTCGGGTGCAGGCTTCTGTCCGACCTGTTGATGCAATCGGTAGGCGCTGCTGCCCCTGATGGAGTCCTCGAACAAGGTCCCATTCTGCTTATCAGGCTATGACGCCTCCGACTAACAATCCGGCGCAGCTGAGCAGGGTTCCGCGTCTATGGGCGCTTGCAGTATTAGGATCTGCTGTGTGGGCAGCGGCCGGCTTCATTCGCTTTAACCAGGTGCGGACCTTCACGGCCTGACAATACCGCACCGCCTGCAGGAAGAGGCAGTTAAGCGTTGCGGTCCTTGGATGCAGAAAGAGCGCTCGCACCAGGCGGGCGCTCCCTGCCGAGCTGCCTGCGTGGGAGCAGCTCTGCAACCGAAGGCCTCGGTTCACATGCCGTTGGCGAGATTGGTGTCGGGCGCGTTGGTGTTCATATCCTGCATCATCATGTTCTGAGTGGTGGGATCGGCAGCCATATTGCCGTTCATGGCTGCGCCGTTCATCATGCCATTTTCATCCATCATCATGTTGTCGGCGGCCATCATGTTGGCATCCGTGGCCATCGCATCCGCAGTGTTCGCATCGGCTTGCTCGCCACCGCCACCGCAAGCCGTGAGCGCCAGGGCCGCACCAGTAGCCAATACCAAAATTCGCATCGATTTCCCTCCTGCTTTGTAACTTTATCCAACTGAGTAACGGCCGTCTGGACGCGCCAGAAGTTTGGGAGGCGCGCAGACGGCTGTTCTTAAGAGTCCCGCCTTGTTGGCCGGATGGCCGGGGCGCCATGCTGCACATGATCAACGCTGCTGTCAATTTGGCTCGTCTAGGAGGGGAGTTTGAATGTGGCTGATTTAGGTAAGATGTCTCGAAGGTGCTTGTTCATCTCCAACATGGTCACCTTCTTCCTCCCGAAGACCTTCTCCAGCTTGTCGTCAGCAAGAATCTCGCGCTTGTTCTCTGGGGTCTGAACGCTGTTGCGCTGGATTTGCTCCCAGCATTTGCTGACCACTTCGCTCGAGGAAGCGGATCGGGACCAGTGATCGCCGCTGGGTCAGGTGACGGGTCATTGGGCGCTGAAGCCAACCCAGGTTCTTGCTCGCCATATGATCTCTCCTTGTGCGAAATGGTTTCTCGGATGCGGATCCCGTGTCAGTACCTGCCGCCGCTGGCCGGTGTCGCCTCTGATTGAAGAATGAACTTGTCCGTAGATACTGTGGGTGCGCCGCAGATGTCAGACGGCACCGCAATCCCGTGCTGTCGCGGCGCAATCGCAAGACCACCGTTCCGGCGAGTCATCGAGATTTGTCCGGTAATGAGCGGATCAGATATCGGCGAGGCACATGGGAACGAACTCGACGCGATCGCCGCTTACGGCGACCGGGGCGGCGGGAAGCCTCCTGATCAATGCATTCGCCGCCGCCAGCGGCATCAAGAGGCTGCTGTCCTGACGCTGCATCGGCGCGACGCGGAGCCCGCCCTCGCGATCGACAGCCGCAGAGGCGCGAACAAAAGTCTCGCGCGCGCCGTTTGCGGGCAGATCGGCGGCCAGGGTGGCGGGAAGGAGCCTCACCGCCGTTTCCCAATCGCGGCCGGAGAGGGCGAACAGCAGGGGCTTGAGCAGAAGCTGCGCGCAGACGAAGCCGGAGGCCGGGTTGCCGGGCAGGCCGAGCAGCAGGGGTCCGCCAGGAAAGCGGGCGTGCCAGGTCGGCTTGCCCGGCTGCACCGCGATCCGGTCGAACACTATGTCCGCGCCCAGCTTTGCGAAGATCGGACGCAGTGAATCGCGATCGCCGACCGAGGCGCCGCCGAGGGTGACGAGCACGTCCGCAGTGAAGCCGCCGTCCAGCAGCGCCGCTTCGCACGCGTCAGGATCGTCGGGCAAGATCGGCCGCCGCGAGGCTATCCCGCCCCAGCTCTCGACCAGAGCTTCGATCGCATAGGCAGCGGAGTTGACGATCTCCCCCGGACGGAGCGGCGTGCCTGGCTCGCGCAGCTCGTCGCCGCTCGGGAAGATCGCGACGCGCGGTCTTGCATGGACCTCTACCGATGCAAGGTTCACGGCAGCGATCAGCGCGAGACGGGCGGGCGTAAGCGTCTCGCCGGCCGACGCGATTCGCGCGCCGGCGGCAAAGTCGCACCCCGCAGCCCTGATGAAAGCTTCAGCGGCGGGCGCCTCCACGATCCGGATGCCGGGTCCATCCCGGACCACATTCTCCTGGATGATGATGGTGTCGGCGCCGGAGGGGACGACTCCGCCCGTGGCGATGCGCACCGCCTCGCCTGCGCCGAGGTGACCGACGAAGGGGGCTCCGGCCGGGGCTTCGCCGACCACGGGCAGCAACGCGCCCGCCTTGGCGTCATGGGCACGCACCGCATAGCCGTCCATCGCCGAGAGAGCGGCGGGCGGCTGATCGCGGGCGGCGCAAACATCGGCGGCGAGGATGCGGCCGCTGCCGGCGTGGATGGGCATCGTCTCGCGGCCGACCGGCAGAACCCCTTGAAGGAGCAGAGCGCGCGCCTCCGTGAGGCTCAGCATCTAGCCGCGCCGCCAGTGGCCCGAGGCGCCGCCGCTCTTCTCGACGAGCTCGATCCGTTCGACGACAATGTCTCGCGCGGCCGCCTTAAGCATATCGTAGATGGTGAGGCAGGCGACCGACACCGCACACAATGCCTCCATCTCAACCCCGGTCGGGCCCGTCGTCTTGGCTTCCGCGCGCACCGAAAGGCCGGGCAGCGCCTCGCAGACCTCCACCGTCACGCGAACCGAGGAGAGCGGCAGTGGGTGGCAGAGCGGGATAAGGTCGCTGGTCCGCTTGGCGGCCATAATCCCGGCGAGCTCCGCCACGCGGGCAACATCACCCTTCCTGACCTCCCCGCGCCGGACGAGGTCCAGCGTCGCCGCATCCATGCGAATCCACCCGCGGGCGGCGGCGCAGCGCTCAGTCGCCGGCTTGGCCGAGACATCCACCATGCGGGGACGACCATCCTCATCGAAATGGGTGAGGGCGCTCATGCCTATCGCTCCGCCAGCCGGGGCATCAGCTCAACGAGGTTGCAGGGGCGGTGGCGCGCGTCGAGCTGGAGCGCGATCACCTTGTCCCAGCCGTCCTTCACCGCGCCGTTAGAGCCGGGCAGGCAAAAGACGAAAGTGCCGTTCGCCACCCCGGCAAAGGCGCGCGATTGCAGGGTTGAGAGGCCCACCGATTCATAGCTGACATTGTGGAAGATCACCGAAAAGCCGTCGATCTGCTTTTCCAGCAGAGGCAGCACCGCCTCCGGCGTCACATCCCTCCCGGTGAGGCCGGTGCCGCCGGTGGTGAGAATGACGTCGATCGCAGGGTTCTCAATCCATTGCCGGACCGCGTCCCGGATCGCCGTCACGTCGTCCGGGACGATCCTGCGCGCCCCGAGGGCGTGCCCGGCCGTTTTGACGCGCCCGGCGAGGATGGCGCCCGAACTGTCGGTTTCGATTGTGCGGCTGTCCGACACCGTCAGCACGGCGATCGAAACCGGGATGAAGGCGAGGCTCTCGTCAATTCCGGACGGCACGAGCCACGTTCTCATTCCAGCGGCCGCGATCGTCGAGGTCCTGCGGCCGCGCTTCGATCCAGCGGGCGCCGGCTGGCCCCGCTTCCTTCTTCCAAAAAGGCGCGTCGGTCTTGAGATGGTCCATCAGGAAATCGACCGCTTCGAACGCCGCCCGACGATGCTTCGCCGCCCCAGCGACGAAGACGATCGGCTCGCCAGGCGCTAGGCGGCCATAACGGTGCACAATCGCAAGTTCTTGAATTGAAAACCGTGCCTCGGCGTCGGCCACGAAGGCGCCGATCTGCTTCTCGGTGAAACCTGGATAGTGACTGATTTCGAGCCAATCGACGTCCTCGCCGCCGCGCACGACGCCGACGAACGAAACTACTCCGCCCGGGTTCTGCGCGCGCGCGAGGAAGGCCGTGAGCTCGGCGGCGGGATCGAAAGGCGCGCGCTGGAGCCTGATCATCCTCCGCTCATCGGTGCCAGGAATGCGATTTCGTCGCCGCTCCCGATTGCAATGTCGCCGACCGCGACTTCCTGATTGACCGCGATCCGGACGGATGGGTGCCGGAGTTCGAGGCCAAGCGCCGGATCGTCCCTGCCGAGCCAATCCCGGAGCGCGCCGGTATCGGTCACATGCGGTGGCAACTCGACCTTCGCCTCACTCCCGCCCGCGACATCGGCGAGCCTGCCGAAATAGAGGATCGTCGCCATCGTCACCCGCCGGTCATTGACATGTGCCGAGCGACCGCGGGCGCCGCACGCGGGGCGTCGATCGCGAAATCGTGCGCTTTCGGCTTGCGGTCGATCGCCGCGTCCAGCGCCGCTTCGACGGCGCGATCGTCGCTGTGGGCCCGGAGCGGGGTTCGCAAGTCCGCTGCGGCGGCGCGGCCGAGGCACATGAACATTTGGCCGGTGCAGGTCAGCCGCACGCGGTTGCACGAGCCGCAGAAATTGTGGCTGAGCGGAGTGATGAAGCCGATCGTCCCCCCCTCATCGGTCGTCACATAGCGCGCGGGACCGCCGGAGCTCCAGTCCTGGTCGGTAAGCGTCCAGCGCTCCTCGAAGCGGCGGCGCACCTCGGCGAGTGGCACATATTGGTCGAAGCGATCGGCTTCCACTTCTCCCATCGGCATCACCTCGATCACCGTCAAAGCGGCATCGCGGGCGTGTGCCCAGGCGGCGAGATTGGCAAGCTCGTCGAGATTATCGTGCCGCAGCGCGACCGCGTTGATCTTGACTTTGATGCCCGCCGCCAGCGCGGAGTCGATCCCGGCGATCGTCTCACCAATCCTGCCGCCGCGGGTGATGCGTGCATAGGTGTCGGGCCGCAGGCTATCGAGCGACACGTTGATCCGCCGCACGCCAAGCTGCGCCAGACGCTCTGCATATCGGACGAGCCGCGATCCGTTCGTGGTCAGGGTGAGCTCTTCCAGCTCGCCTGCCTCAAGAAATCGGGAGAGCCGTTTCACGAGCCAGAGGATATCGCGCCGGACCAGCGGCTCGCCGCCGGTGAGGCGCAGCTTGCGCACGCCCTTGCGAACGAACAGCGCGCACAAACGGTAGAGCTCTTCCAGCGACAGCAGCTCCGCTTTGGGCAGGAAATTCATCCGCTGCGGCATGCAATAGGTGCAGCGCAGGTCGCACCGGTCGGTGACCGAGAGGCGAAGATAGGAGATGCGTCGGCCGAAGGGATCGATCATGACGCCGATCCTGACTGGAGGTTGTGAAAACGCAAGCCCAGCCGGGCTGCGACATAGAGGACGAGCAAAGCGGTGGCGATCCGGACATGGCTCGCGCGCAGCCGGCCGCTCCCCAAGCTCGATCCGATCGCGCCGCCGGCGAGCACCGCCGGAAACAGTAGCCAATGCGCGCCGAGCGCGTCGATTCGATCGAACGCGTCCGCTTTGGCGAGCTGGCCCGCAAGCCCTGCAACCGAGTTGACGAGGATGAAAACGGCGCAGGTCCCTGCGATCGCCTTGGCGCCGCCCCAGCGCAGCAGATGGAGGATTGGGGCCAGGAAGATGCCGCCGCCGATTCCCACCAGGCCTGCGAGGAAGCCGAGAGCGCCGCCGATCAGCGGCTCGGCCCAGGTCGCTCCTGGCGTCGGCTCCGCCGCTTGCGCCGGCTCACGCTGCCAGAGCATCGTGGCCCCGGCGGTGAACAAGGCGAGTGCGAGCAAGCCGACGAAGGTGATTTCGGCGATCACGATCCGTCCGCCGAGCCACGCCATCGGTACCGATAGCGTGAATAACGGCCAGATCCGCCGCCATTGAACATGGCCTGCCGCGGCGAAGCGCCAGCTGCCGACGCTGACGACAAGCATGTTGCATACCAGCGCGATCGACGGAATCGCGCGATAGTCGGTACCCGCCAGCACGAGCAACGCATTATAGGTCGAACCGCCGCCGAAGCCGACCGCGGCATAGAGGAGAGCTGTCCCGAAGAAGGCGAGGATTAAGCCGGCCATGCGCGGCTCGCATCTTTTCTCAAGGACTCGGACTGCGTCAGATGCCAGCATACCATTGGTAACCGGCGACATCCTCCCAATAGCCACCCTTGCCCATGCCCAGCCGTGCGAGGCTGTCGATCGCTTCGACCCGCATCACGAACTTCGCATGCTTGTAGCCAAGCTGGCGTTCGAGGCGGAGGCGCAGCGGCGCTCCGTGGCCGGTCGGGAGCATCCTGTCGTTCATGCCCCAGGCGAGAATGGTCTGCGGATGATAGGCATCGACCAGATCGATGCTCTCATAATAAGGTATTCCGCCGAAATCGTCGGCGCAGTGGAAGACGATGTAGCGCGTCTGCGGCTTCACTCCGGCGCCATCGAGCAGCAGCTTCAGCGGCACCCCTGTCCACTTGCCGATCGCGCTCCAGCCCTCGACGCAATCGTGGCGGGTGATCTGGGTGCGCGCTGGCAATCGGCGGATCTGGTCGAGCGACAATGCGAGCGGCCGCGCCACAAGCCCATCCACGGTCAGCCTCCAGTTAGCGAAACCGGCGGCAGCATGCGCCCGATAATCGGGCGAGGACGGCATAGTGTTGCCGTTGGTGCGGAAGAAGGGTGACATGTCAGCTGCCGAATATTCGCGGGCGAGGGCGGTCCTATCGGTGACGAGGCGCTGCGCGCGCATCGTCAGCCCCTCGGCCGACGAGAGCAAGTCCTGAAAGGCAGGCGAGCGGCCGACGCGATCGCAGCCCGACAGCAGGAGGCCGCCCGCCCCCGCGCCGATCGATGCGATCAGGCGGCGCCGGGACATGGGGTGGATCACGAGTCTTCCTCCCGCGGCAGACGGTAACGCCCGGTGATCATTGAACGCACCTCGTTGATCGGGCCGGCGAGTACGACCATCACCAGATGAACGATGATGAAGGCGAGGATCAGCATCGCGGCGATGAAATGAATCGACCGTGCCGACTGGCGGCCGCCGAACAGGTCGAGCAGCCACGGCCAGGCCGCATTCATGCTCGGCGACATGGTCAGGCCGGTCAGCACCAGCACCGGCAGCAGCAGGAACAGCACGCCCAAATAGCTCAGCTTCTGGAGGATGTTGTAGTTCCGCGCCTCCGGTCCAGTCGGAAAGCGCAGGCGGGCATGATCCTTGATGTCCTGCCAGATGTGGCGCGGCGCGAGCTCGCCTTTTTTCGGTGTCAGGTCGCGCTGGACGTGCCGGTCGGCGAAGCTCCACAGCCAATAGAAAAATCCGGGGACGACCAGCAGCCAGGCGAAGGCGAGATGCCACTGGCGGGCGCCGGCGAGGTCGTAGCCCGAGGGAATCGTCGCCCAGCTGGGGAAGGCACGGGTCTGCACATTGCCCTCACCGTCTTTCCAGCGGCCGAGCAGGCCGGTGGTGGGAAGCTCGACTGGCCCGAGCCGAAGGTAACCGCGCGTGTCGGTGCTGCCGATCTCCAGCCAGGCGCTGTCGGTGTTGGCGCCATATTCGCCCCAGTAGAGCCGGGGATGGGCGTTGAAGATCATCAAGCCGCTCATCAGCATGACGAAAACCGTGAGCGCGTTCAGCCAATGCCAGAGACGCGTCGAGCGGCGGTGTCGATAAACGATGTCGCCTCCGGCCGGTCCGCTTTCTTGGGCAGCTTCCTCTACGTGCGAGGCCATGCTGAGTCCTCTTCCAGTGCAAGGTCCACGCGGCGGCATCAATGTCTTCGCGTCGAACGGACGCACGGTTACAGTCTTACGACCGTTTCGCAGGAAAGTTCCAGAACCGCTTTGGATGTGCAACACGCTTGCATGTTGCGAAACTGCGCTCATTCTGGCGAGGATGATCGGGTCCCCGAGCCATTGCACCCTCCTCGCCTACTGACGACCGCTGGCGGGTGTCGAGCAGGCAACTGAGCTGCCCCCTTCTGAGTGGTCCATCGACTAAGATAGTCTGGATCATGAAGGAGATTACGAATGCCGCTCAGGAAGCACACAGCGGAGGAGATTATCGGCAAGCTGCGTGAGGTTGAGATTGTACTAGCGCAGGGCAGGACGACCGCTGAGGCGTGCCGCCGGATCGCGGTTAGTGGGCAGACCTACTACCGCTGGCGCAAGGAATATGGTGGTCTGAAGACGCACCAGGCTCCCCGGATGAAGGAGCTGGAGAAGGAGAATTTGCGGCTTCGCCGTGCGATTTCGGATCTGACGCTGGACAAGCTGGTCCTGCAGGAGGCTGCCCGGGGAAGCTTCTGAGCGCCGCGCGGCGGCGGCGATGTATCGACCACGTCCGGCGTGAGCTGCCGGTGTCCGAGCGGCGGATATGCCGGGTTTTCGGGCAGCATCGATCGACACATCGCAAGGTACCGCGCGGGGCGGACGACGAGTGGGCGCTGACCGAAGACATCATCGCTCTGGCAAAGCAGTATGGCCGCTATGGCTATCGCCGGGTGACGGCCTTGCTGCGTGACGCCGGCTGGATAGTAAGCCCCAAACGGGTGGAGCGGATCTGACGTCGTGAGGGCTCAAGGTCCCAAAGCGGCAGCCGAAGCGGGGACGGCTACCGCCCGAGCCCCTTGTGCAGCGCTCTGCGCAGCGATCCCTCCATTGTTGGGGAGGTCGAGAAATGACCCGCCCGGTAGCAGGCTGAGCTTCAGATTGCCTTTGTTGTGTATCTAAGCCCGGCATAAAGCATCCCAGCGAATGATTTGCGCCGGACGACGCGGCGGCACTTTTCGGCGGAAGACAAGATCAGGATCGTGCTGGAAGGGCTGCGCAGCGACTGACAGCATCACCGAGCTGTGCCGCAAGGAAGGCATCGCCCAGAGCCAGTATTACACCTGGCCGAAGGAGTTTATGGAGGCCGGCAACCGCCGCCTGGCGGGGATACCGCCCGCGCGCCACAACTGACGAGGT
The DNA here is from genome assembly GCA_030773375.1 of Pseudomonadota bacterium. GTDB lineage: Bacteria > Pseudomonadota > Alphaproteobacteria > Sphingomonadales > Sphingomonadaceae > Allosphingosinicella. Next base: position 8,915 of record JALYNE010000004.1, on the reverse strand, counting down.
CAAGGATATGCGTAGCGAGGACAGCGCCGTGAAGGGATGTGTCGCTGATCTGACGCTCGAGAACCGTTTGCTCAAAAAAAGCATTCTTGCGGAATGGGGCGACGACACATGAGGTCTTCCGCATCCGAGAAGCTCGAGATCATCAGGATCATCGAGCAATCCCGCCTTCCGCCCGCAAAAACACTGGAGCAGCTGGGCATCCCGCGCCGGACCTTCTGCCGCTGGTATGCCCGCTATCTCGATGGTGGTCCCGAAGCGCTGCAGGATAGTCCCTCGGCGCCGAGCTGGGTGTGGAACCGCATCCCTACCGGGGTGCATGACGAGATCATCGAGATCGCGCTGGAGCAGTCTGAGCTGAGCCCGCGGGAGCTGGCGGTCCGGTTCACCGACGAGAAGCGCTACTTCGTCTCGGAAGCCACGGTTTACCGCCTTTTGAAGCCCATGACCTGATTACCAGTCGGGTCCATGTGGTAATTCAAGGCCGCCGAGGCGTTCCACACCAAAACGACGCGGCCCAACGAGATGTGGCAGACCGACTTCATCTACTTCAAGATCATCGGACGGGCTGGATGTACCTCTCGACGGTGCACGATGAAGACGAGGCGGGCACTCCGCTAATTTTACGTCGCGAATTGTGCCAAATGTTCTGACGACGGACACTCCTGTTTCAAGAAGCACCGGCTGCGCACCGCAGACGTTCCAGCCGACCTGCTGGGTGATGCCTACCTCTTCCAGAGAGACAAACTGAAAAGATGGTTCTCATCAACCCAAATCCGCTGCGGCTCCCATCCACTTACTCGGGCCATCAGCCGAATCTCCTCTAAGGAATACTTGTAGCTGTTTTCCGTGTGTATGCTCTCTCCGCAGCGCATGGAGAACTGTCGCTCAGCAGCGGAGAACTCCATATCTTCTTTCGCTACCAAATGCATTTCGATCCGATGATGTTGATCGTTCCAAATCGCTTGATGCTCAAACGAGGTAGATTTGATGTTGCCCCCCAGTTCACGGTTGATGCGGTCGATCAAGTTCAGATTGAAGGCTGCCGTGACACCGGCAGCATCGTCATAGGCAACCTCGATGCAGCGAGGATTCTTGAGGAGATCAATGCCAATCAGCAGGACGGAGTCGCTACCGAGAGTTGCCGCGAATGCTCTTAGTAGGTCCACTGCTTCGGAATGGTCGAAATTGCCGAGGGTCGAGCCGGGGAAGAAGCCTAAGGTTCGCCCGACGAAGGCACGCTGCGGCGCGCGCAGAGGTTGCATAAAGTCGCCTGCCACAGGCATGACCTCAATGTCTGGATACCGGGCTGCCACGGCAGCCGCCGACTTGAAAAGGCACGTTTCCGATATGTCTATGGGGACATAGATCGATGGAGCGAGGCCTTCGAGGATGAGCGGTGTTTTGGTCGAGGAACCCGAGCCGAACTCAACTACCGAATGACATTCCCCGACGAGTTGCCTGATCTCTCGACCACGTGCTTTCAACAGACCAATTTCCGTTCGGGTTGGGTAGTACTCGGGGATAGTTGTGATCTGTTCAAAGAGTTCGCTTCCTCGGCTGTCGTAGAGGAAGCGCGGCGGTATCGCCTTCTGCCTCCGCGACAGCCCGGAAATCACGGCATCCTGAAAGGCTGTAGTGCTGGCCGCTCTTTTGACTTTAGCTGCTGTTCCAACTGCCGAATTCATGCTGTTCCAGTGCTAATGAAGATTGCGAAATAGGCTCATGACCTCTGAACCTGTTGGATCTTATATCGGCAGGATGCGGGCGTATCGTCGTGCGGCGCTACCGTGCTCCTCACCTCTCCTTTGCATGTTCTCCCTGCTCGCCGGGGTAAGGGTTTGCCCTAAGAAGTCGTGCCAAGTGAGCCGCGTTTGAGGCTAACATTCGTGCAGTCTGGGAGACCTTTTCGGGAACGCTGTCTAGGTCTTTGAGGTCCGTCTTATGCATGGCTTCTCCAACCCAATAGCAGGCGCATGCCGCCGGTATCGTCCAGCCTTCATCATTCAAGCCTTGGAAGAGAGCAGCGGTGACCGCATGGGCTCCATCCTCGTTCCCGACGATTGCCGCCACAGCAACCTTCGAGAAGCTGGGGTACCGGCCGGCGTCATCGGATTCGCTGAGGAAGGCATCCATCCGCTCCAGAACGCGCTGAGCGACGCTGGACAGGTGCCCGAGCCAGATCGGCGTTCCGAAAATCAGGATGTCGGCATCAAGAATACGGCGGCGGATGTCAGGCCAATCATCGCCAGCACCTTCATCAGAGGATACACCCGGCAGGATGTTGTAGCTGGCGATCCGGATCGTCTCAACGAGTTCAACTCCATGTTTTGCAAGCTCATTCGCGATGACCGAGATCATCAGGTCAGTCGATGATGCCGCTGATCTATCTGCCTTCAATGAACAGTTTATCGCGATTGCTTTGACCATGATATTTTCCCCCTCCTCAGGCGCTTTCCTCAGAACCGATGTTCGCGGTTGCCGGTTCCAAACGTGACCCTAAATGGAATGGTGCAGCGCGCGTTCGTGGATTCGTCTGCTGAACTTCAACATGCTACGCCTTCAAGCCCTCATCGTTGGCTCCGTCGCTGTTGCCGGTGGGAGCGCTAATGCTTACCTGCTAAGTCATTGGAAATATGGTGGACGCACTAGGGCTCGAACCTAGGACCCGCTGATTAGAGGCACCCCTGGCCCCCCGGCGGTGCCGGCCTCCATAAGCTCCTTCGACCAGGTTTAATACTGGCTCTGGGCGATGCCTTCCTTGCGGCACAGCTCGGCAATGCTGTCGGTCGCCGCGCAGCCCTTCCAGCACGATCCTGATTTTGTCTTCCGCCGAAAAGTGCCGCCGCGTCGCCTGGCGAATGTCCTTCACCACCTGCTCCGCAGGCTTTTTGGCGCTTGAGGATTGGGTCTCATCTTCGTTGCTTCGTCACTACGACGAGACCCAAATCCTCCTTGAATCACAACCTCAAAACTGTGCCATAGGTGCTGACGGGGAACAATCGGAACAAGCCCCGAAGCTGATCTCCGGAGCGCCGGCATTGAAACTCTTGTCGTGGTCGGCCTCACGACCAATCACTGCGTCTCGACGAGCGTCCGGATGGCGGGAAATCTTGGATTCGAAACCTACCTCGTTACCGACGCAACCGCGACCTTCAAGGCGCTCCAGTAAACAACTGCAAGCAGCGCCAGGACAGTGGCCGCCACGATGATCTTTCTCCTTGGTGGCCAGCAGGGCCGTATTCCAGATTGTTGCGCATAGGTTCTTCATCAGCCTCATCCTGCGCAGCTTTATGCGTCACGTTCGGCAAGCCGCGTGTCGATCTGAACCGGTTCCACTAGGGTGCGGTGCACCGGACAGCGTTCTGCGATTTCGAGCAGGCGCGCGCGTACCGCTTCGGTGAGAGTGCCTTCGAGATGAACGACTCTTTCGATGCGCTCCAACTTTGGGTTTGATGGACCAGTTGCAGATGTGGCGCTGTCCGCCTGATGCTCCCGTGAGTGCCTGAGGTCCACGGAAACCCGGTCGAGCGGAATGTTCTTCCACTTGGCGTAGAGGCGGACCGTCATCGCGGTACAGGCACCAAGACCGGCGAGGAGCAACTGGTAAGGTGACGGACCGCTGTCCAGCCCTCCCATCTTCGTGGGTTCGTCTGCGATCAGGTGGTGCCTGCCAAGAGCGACGCTCTGTTGAAATTTGCCAGCTCCCGTTTCCATCACTCGCGCCCAGGCTTCGCTCTCCGGCTCCGGCGAAAATGGCTCCAGGTACCGATTGGCCCAGGCGGCAATCGCTTGGCCGGCGTAAGCCGCATCCTCTCTTCGTTTCAGAAGGTGATCGGCTCGGTCGAGCGTCAAAAAACTCTTGGGGTGTTTGGCCCAGCCAAACAGCTCCCCCGCATTATCAATCCCAACCACATCATCGGTGGGAGCATGAAGGATGAGCAGCGCCTTCCTGAGGACCCGCACCTTCGACTCAATCTGGGCGGTCGATATGTCCTTGAGGAGCTGCCTCCTGACGGTAAAGGGTCGGCCGGCGAGGTTCACCTCAACCTCCCCCTTCTCCTCAATCGCCTGCACGTTCTCGCCGAACAGGTGCAGGATATGGCCGGGATTAGATGGTGCGCCGATCGTCACCACCGCCCTCAGCTCAGGGATCTCCTGCGCAACTGCCAAAGCGGCGGCGCCACCGAGACTGTGCCCAATAAGAAGCGAAGGAGCATCCTCATTTTCCCGAAGCCAGTCTGCAGCCGAAACCAAATCATCAAGGTTCGATGAGAAATTCGTGTTTGCGAAGTCCCCGCCACTGCCGCCCAGCCCAGTAAAGTCGAACCGAAGGACCGCAATGCCTTCCGTCGCAAGCGTTTGGGCGATTATCTGAGCGGAGGGGAGATCCTTCCCGCAGGTGAAGCAGTGGGCGAACAGGGCCCAGGCTCGCGGCTTACCTGCCGGGCGGTCGATCCGCCCCATTAGCATCTGACCCGCCTTTGAGATGAACTCCGCGCGGGAGCGGTCATCTAAGATCGACATTTCCGTCCTTTCTGGTCGTGGGGGTGAACTTCTCCCTCGCCCAGGATCCGAGCCGGCTAATATGGTCCTGCAGAACCGGGTTCGCGCACCTGAAGCGACATCTAGGGAACGATACGCTTGATGTTGCGATCCATCACGCTGAGACCCCAGCAGCCTTCTGATCCATCAAGCTTGCTTGGCCTATCGTGCGTGCATTGCCGTTCGAGCGGCAAGGCCGCGAAATCTCCAAGAAAGCACCGGTCAGCCGCCAGGCTTTCACTGCGGGCCTGAGAAGATCTAGGTGCGTGACTTGAAGCGCCACCGCCAACTCATGAATGATGACGATGGTCGGGTTGCGACTACCCCGTTCTCGCAAGGCCTGCCGCCGCCGCAACCTGATCGAGCGCCTGTGGGGCCGGCTCAAGAACTGGCGCGGCATCGCCACCCCTACGACCGCCTGGCCCACAACTCGCAGGCCTGGCGCTGGTTTCCCTCGTGATTGCCTGAACCTAGATGAGTCCCCTACCTAGCCCTCACCAGCAGGGTCCTTCGGCAACTCACATTCCGAGTTCATCAAACAGCCGAATTTGTTTCTGAGTAGGGCCAGCTTCGGGTCAATGTAGGTCGTGCAGAACGCGCGGCCGGCATTCTTTTCGGCATAGCGTTGAAAGCGCTCGTCCGATGCCCTGAAGCCTCGAAAGGGCAGGACGCGGGTAACAAGAGGTGGATCGAACTCCCGCCCGACTTCCGCCAGGAGGCGGCGCGCAGCCTCAGCCTGATTCTCGTTCATAACGTAGACCGCGCTGCGGTACTTGCCGCGCTTGGAGTGGTTTGACGTGCTCGAGTGTGTGCGGAGATGGATCTCGACCAAGGACCTGAGCCAGATTTTGTCCGGTTGGAAGGTGACCACCACGGCTTCGGAAAAGCTGTCGTCGGGCGCATCGGACCTGATGAATCCCTGCTCAACCCGCTCGACGCCATGCAGAGCGGCGAACACGGCTTCCGTGCACCAGTGGCAGCCCCCACCGAAGCCGATAGTCGGCATCTCAGCAGACATCGGCACAATTCAGCTCGCGACGGTGCAAGTCTCCGAACAACATCGTCGCTTCCTTTCGTTTGGCTGGAGCGTTCCGGCGAGTGGGACGAGGCGGGGGCGCCGCCCCGTCGAAACGTTGTATCCTCCTCGGCGGCTTCCCGCCGCGGCAGTACCCAATTTGGCCGCGGAAAGTGGCACGTGTAGCCGTTCGGAAAACGCTCCAGATAGTCCTGATGCTCGGGTTCCGCTTCCCAGAACTCCCCGACCGACTCGACTTCCGTGATCACCTTCCCTGGCCAGAGGCCGGAGGCCTCGACGTCGGCAATGGTGTCGATCGCGCTCCTGCGTTGTTCGTCGTCGTGGTAGTAGATGGCGGAGCGATAGCTTGCGCCGACGTCGTTGCCCTGGCGGTTCCCGGTGGTCGGATCATGGATCTGGAAGAAAAACTCCAAGATCCTCCGGAAACTGACCCTCTCAGGGTCGAAGATGATCTCTATACCTTCGGCGTGCTTGCCGTGGTTGCGATAGGTAGCGTTCGGAACGTCGCCGCCCGTATAGCCCACGCGGGTCGAGATTACGCCCGGGAGTTTGCGAAACAGATCCTGCATTCCCCAGAAACAGCCACCTGCCAGAACCGCGCGTTCGGTCATCGTCTTTCCTCCACCTGGTCGAGATATTCGCCGTACCCCTCGGCCTCCATGTCATCACGATGGATGAAGCGAAGCGCCGCCGAGTTGATGCAGTAGCGCAGCCCTCCCCGATCGGCGGGCCCGTCGGGAAAAACATGGCCTAAATGGCTGTCGCCGTGGGCCGATCGGACTTCCGTGCGGATCATGCCGTGGCTTGCGTCTCGCAGTTCGTGAACATTGGCCGGAACGATCGGCTTGGTGAAACTTGGCCAGCCGGACCTCGAATCGAATTTGTCGGATGAGGCGAAGAGCGGTTCGCCCGAAACAACATCGACGTAGATGCCAGGTTCCTTGTTATCATGGTATTCGCCCGTGAACGGGCGCTCAGTGCCGCTCTGCTGCGTAACCCGATACTGTTCTGCGGTCAGACTGGCGACAGCGTCTTCAGACTTCCTGTAGGACACTTCGATGCACTCCTTTATGTTCGGTTCATCGCCATATGGTGTCCTGCGGAAAGCTTTCCCAGTAGACCATGGGCATAGCGCTAGGATGAGATGGGTCACAACGTCGACCTCCTCATGGTTCGCGAGCGGATGGTCCTCAGCGCAAACCAGCATGAGCTGCTCACGAAATGTAGTCTCGTGAGCTTGTGATGGGACCGGGCGCGCGGCAGGACAAGAGCGTTATACGCCCGGAGACCCCGATTAGGACACCCAGACCGCTCAGCCCTCTTCTCCATGGACGAGGAGCAGAGGCAGGTCGCTGAGGCCTACATCGGCCAGCTCGACGCCGTGTGCCTCCTCGAGGACCGATCATTATGACGATCGAGGAGGCCGGGCCTTCTACCAGGCCGAGGCGTATCACCAGGACTACCTGACGCGCCATCCGGACCAGCCCTACATCGTCCGCCACGACCTTCCAGAGAGCCAGGCGCCAGAGGAGATTGTTTCCCTGGCGCATTCCGTGTCGAGTTGGTGCTCGGGGGCGGGTCCTGAGCTAAGGCACCAACCGGGCGACTTAGACACCCACGTCGCCCGGTCACAAAGCCATCTTGAGAGCGCCCATGAGAGCTTATCCGTGCAGCAGCCAGAGCAGCCCCAGCAGCGCCGAGAATCCTACTGTGGCGAGCGTGCCCGACAACCTGGCGCCGTGGCTGAAGGCCTCCGGGACCATCGTCTCGACGACCATAGCTAGCAAGGCACCGGCGGCCACAGCCGCGAGGAGGCCGGCGAATACCTCATCGGCTGACAACATCACATAACCGACCGCACCGGCTACGCCGGTGGCGATCGCAACGAAGCTCCAGGCTCCGAAGACATAGACTTTGCTTCGCCCGGCCAGCTTCATCCCGGACGCGCTCGACCATGCTTCTGGGACATTGGCAATCGCAAATGCAGCCGCAAGGGCCAGGTCGGGCGCACCCTGGGTCCGTAAAGCCAATCCGAGCACAAGCGCTTCAGGTACGGCATCCATGACCGAGCCGAGCACGATCGCGGAGCCGCTGCCGGGTTGATCTGTTTCGCTGATCTGCTTCACGCACTCGCAGCATCGCTTCCTGTGCTTCGCTCCGCGCGTGGAAAGCCAAGCGTTGGTGCCACTGAAAGCCGCCGCACCACCGAGCAGTCCCATCATGGTCCGAGCGGAACCGGCCTCCTCCATCGCCGAGGCGACGAGGTCGAGCGCGAACACCGCCAGCAGAACACCCGCGCCAAGTGCCATCAGCGATGCGATGCCCCGGTGCCGGAGCGGCACAAAGGTTCCGCCCAGCGCGCCGCCAATCAGCCCCGAGGCAGAGAGCAGGCCCAAGCCGAAAGCGTGCAATGTGCCAGCGTCAGCCATCGAGCCTCATCAACCCCACCCTTGTGCTCGAACAAGGCGAGCCACCGTCTCCCCCGGAAGGCTCGTATCCTTGTAGCGGTGGTCATACGTGTGCCAAGCTTTAAATAGGTGCTATCATGTTGCGATGGCCCCGTTCCTCCAAGGATTGATTTAGCCTATCTCTGTCAGGTGGATGCCCTCCCAAGTGGCGTCTTCGGTCACGGCTAGTGGCTGTGAAAGGCGACCTGACGTGTCAGTGGTCCCGTTCCGACAGTAACGCCGTGCTAATCGCCATGTGGGTGGCTCCCCGTAAGTGGACGCTTCGACACCTTCGACACCAACCACAGTTGGAGATGCACAAAGGGACGGGCTGGAATGGGCGTTGCTCGATCGCCGGCGTTGGCTTTGGAGCTGGCGCAACGAACGGGCCGGTGTTCCGCAGCGTGCTCCTAGCGCGAGCGGCTCGTCGCCGATATCGGCGACAAGGGCGCCATGCTGCTACACAACCACGGCACGCTTGCGATCAGCGAAACGATCGGCGAGGCGTTCCTCAAGATCTTTTTCCACGAACGGGCCTGCAGCGCTTCAATCAAATCACCGGGAGCTTTCCATGACCGACTATCACGACCTCCGCGCATTGTTCATCAACTGCAGCTTGAAGCGATCGACCGAGACATCGCACACCCAGCTTCTGATGGACCTCGCCATCAGCATAATGGCCGAACAGGGCGTTGCGACCAAGACGATACGCGCCGCCGATCTCGACATCCCTCCCGGCGTTTACCCGGACATGACCGAGCATGGCTGGGCCACCGATGGCTGGCCGGGGGTGCAGCAACAGGTCATGGCGGCCGACATTCTGGTGGTCGGCACGCCGATTTGGCTGGGCGACAAATCGTCGATCTGCACGCGCGTTGTCGAACGGCTGT
>JALYNE010000003.1 GCA_030773375.1 Pseudomonadota bacterium | reverse complement strand
GGTCTTCTCGTAAACGGCGGAGGTTGATGAGAAGATGACGCGCCGCACACCTGCCCGCCGGGCGGCTTCGAGCACGTTGCCGACGCCGGCGACGTTCACGTCATATGCGGCGCGTGGATCTTGCTGGCAGACAGGAAGCGCGGCGATGCCGGCGAGGTGAAACACGGTATCTACCCCCTGCATCTGTGCAGCGAGGTCAGGGTCTCGGATATCCTTGCAAACGAACTGTCCGAAAGGTGCTCCGTCCAGCAGGAGATTATCGAGGTGGCCAAAGCTCATATTATCGAGCAACACGATCTCGTGGCCCATTCCATGCAGGTGCTTTCCCAGTTGGGAGCCGACGAAGCCGGCGCCGCCCGTGATCAGAATTTTCATCGATGCGTTTCTTCCTTGGTGGGACCTCGAAGAGGCTGAATGAAGGACTGGCTGCACCCGCTAGCAGCCGGGGCCTCCCCGCCAACGGCCGGCGCAAGCCCTGCGCCGAGCCCATCGCCACGGCCGCGCCGGGTCAGCAGCGACATGAACAGGTAGTTGGCGCTGAACGTGACCGGCAGAATGAGAAGCTTCGAAACCGGGGGGCTGACCGAGTTTGCCGAAAGAAAGGCTACCGCGAGAGAGGCGGCCGTCACGCCGATCGCTTGGTACGTCAGGTAAGCAAGGAACAAGCCAAAAAGGAACCTGCCCCCATAGGAAAAAATCCGGCGCACCGAGGCGAAATAGACGAAGGTGACCGCACAGGTTCCTGAAACGCCGTTCGCGGTGAAAGGGGACACGCCAAGCCAGATCAGGGCAAGAAAAACGGCAAAGTCCAAGCCCAGTCCGGTGCCGGACACGACTGCAAACTTCCAAACTCTATGTAGCTCGCGTACGTGCATGGATTTACCAGATGCTGCCGAACGATCTTCGGCAAGCAGCCTCGCCAGTGGAGCTCGTGCCGATCGCGGCCGAGGCCTTGAAACGAGGGCAGATCATGAGGGGGGCGAGATGCGAATAGATCTTCATGATCCTCCGGACGATCGGCCGCCCGCCGATCTCGACCATCGGATTGGAATGCAGGTCCGCCTCCTGTAGGAGGCGCATTTCACGGCCTCCGGCCAGAATGAGCGCTTTCATGGAAGGTCCCGTGAAGGTTGATGGTCCCGTCTGGGAGGCTGCTTACCGAGGCCCGATTGCTCCCGCAATCCGCTTCTGACCTCGGCGGGAAGTGGATCGTCGCGCCGGCGCCTCCCGGGCGGGGGATTAGGCGCAGGCGTCGGTGGGATCTTGGCTGCTCGAGCGCGCACCATTCAGCCATGTTGATGGCTTGAAACGCATAGCGGATGCCGCAGCCGCCGAGCAGCCGGCGAGCGTTACGAGCCCCCGAAAGCTCAACGTTCCGTGAGCATCGGATCGATCGCTGCTCCGGCGGCCGCCGCGGTCGCCACGCCACGGGAAGGGGAACCATGCGCGCTTGAAAACGCTGTCGGCCTGTTCTCCGGGGGAGGCGAGGGTGGAATTCGACGCACTGTTACTGTCGCGGATCCAGTTCGCCTTCGTTGTCGCCTTTCATATCCTCTTCCCCGCCTTCACCATCGGGCTCGCCAGCTGGCTCTGGATGCTGGAGGCGATGTGGCTGCGCACCGGCCGCGCCCTTTACCTCCAGCTCTTCCGCTTCTGGGTGAAGCTGTTCGCGATCTCGTTCGGGCTTGGTGTCGTCTCCGGGATCATCATGAGCTATCAGTTCGGCACCAACTGGAGCCGCTTTTCCTATCTCGCCGGCCCGGTCGTCGGGCCGTTGATGCAGTATGAGGTGATCACCGCCTTCTTCATGGAGGCCTCGTTCCTCGGCATCATGCTGTTCGGCTGGAACAAGGTTGGGCCAAAGCTGCACTTTCTCGCCACTTCCATGGTGGCGCTTGGCACCTTGCTTTCGTCCTTCTGGATCATTTCCACCAACAGCTGGATGCAGACGCCCGCCGGCTTTGCGATCGAAGGCGGGCGGTTCGTGCCGGTGGATTGGTGGAAGATCGTCTTCAATCCGTCCTTCCCGAACCGGCTCGTGCATATGGTGCTGGGGGCCTATCTCACCACCTGCTTTGTCGTGGCCGGCGTGTCGGCATGGCAGCTTTGGAAGGGAAAGGCCGTGGAGCATGCCCGCACGGCCTTTTCGATGGCGATGTGGTTTGCGGCCATCGTGGCGCCGATGCAGATCGTGGCGGGCGATCTCCAGGGGCTTGCGGTTCTCGATCAGCAGCCGACGAAGCTCGCGGCGATCGAAGGGCATTGGGAGACGAGGGCAGGGGCGCCGCTCATCCTGTTTGCGGTTCCGAACGAGGAGAAGGAACGCAACGATTATGAGGTGGCGATCCCGAAGCTTGGCAGCATCATCCTCGTTCACGACCCGAACGGCGTCATTCGCGGCCTGAAGGAATGGCCGAAAGAGAACCGGCCGCCGGTGAAGATCCCCTTTTACTCGTTCCGGATCATGGTCGCGATCGGCTTTGCAATGCTGTTCGTCGGAGTGGCCGGGCTCTGGCTGCGCTGGCGAAAGCGCCTGTACGACCGCAGATGGTTCCTGATGCTGTGCATGGCGATGACGCCGAGCGGGTTCATCGCCGTCTTGACGGGCTGGTTCACGGCCGAGGTCGGGCGCCAGCCATGGGTGGTCTACGGTCATTTGCGCACCGCCGACGCCGTCTCGCCGGTCCCGGCGGAGAGCGTCGCCACCTCGCTCGCCACCTTCTTCGTGGTCTACATGGTGATCTTCGGGGCCGGCACATATTACATGCTGAAGCTCATCGCAGCGGGCCCCTCCACGACATCGGATGGTGACGCGCCGACCCCAGGCCCGCACCGTTACGACAAAAGGCCCAAGCGGCCGCTCTCGGTCCTCGACGAGAGCCCGGATCGTTCCGAGCCGCCTCCGGAGCCGGCACGATGACGATCGATGTCACCATCGTCTGGACGGCCGTGATCGCATTTGCGGTGTTCATGTATGTGCTGCTCGACGGATTCGATCTCGGGCTCGGAATCCTCTTCCCGCTGATGCAGGATGAGCGCGAGCGCGACATCGCCATGAATTCGGTGGCGCCGATCTGGGACTTCAACGAAACCTGGCTCGTTGTTGGTGCAGCCGGGTTGTTCGGCGCATTCCCGCTCGCTTACGCAACCCTGCTTCCGGCTTTCTACCTGCCGATCCTGGTGATGCTGATCGCGCTCGTGTTCCGCGGCGTCGCGTTCGAATTCCGGTTCAAGGTTCACGAGCACAAGCCGTTGTGGAGCCGTGCATTCTTCTTCGGCTCGCTGTTCGCGACCTTTGCTCAAGGAGTGGTTCTTGGCAGCTTCGTCCAGGGGGTGCGGATCGAAGGCTTTCAATATGCCGGCGGCGCATTCGATTGGCTGACCCCGTTCAGCCTCGTGACGGGGGTCGCGCTGGTCGCCGGCTACGCGCTTCTCGGCGCCACCTGGATCGTCGCCAAATCGAGCGGGAGGCTGCACGATTGGGCGCAGCGAATTGCGGTGAAGCTTCTTCTCGCGGTGATCGCCTTCATGGGCGTGGTGAGCCTCTGGGTGCCGTTCCTGAGCCCTGCCATCGCCAGCCGCTGGTTCAGCTGGCCCAACATCCTTTACCTGTCGCCGGTGCCGCTGCTGGTCGCGGCGACCAGCTACGGCTTGTACCGGAGCATTCAGCGCGCACGCGGACGAGAGCTCCTTCCGTTCCTCCTGACGATGGTCTTGTTCCTGTTGGGATTTCTGGGCCTGGCGATCAGCCTCTGGCCGAACCTCGTCCCGCCCGACATCACCATCTACGAGGCGGCTGCGCCGCGATCGAGTCAGGTGTTCCTCCTCGTAGGCATGCTCATTCTGCTGCCGGTTCTGCTCGGCTATTTCGCCTACACATACTGGGTGTTTCGCGGAAAAATCGGGGAGGATGTGGGGTACGACCATTGAACGAGAGCGCCCGCCGTGTCCTTTGGTTCGTGGCGCTCTACGCAATGAGCTTCGTAGCCTTCGGAGCAGCCGTATACGCGCTCCGCGCCATCGCCCTTTGAGCGTGCGCTGTCAGCGCTCGACAGCGGGCATCGACCGAACGATGCCGGGACCCTGCCGGAAGCCTTCGTCGCGAACAGCTGGGGGCAAAGTGATCCTCCCCGCGCACTCCCGCCGCTGCTGGGCGGAAGGGCGCGCGGGGAGGGGAGGCGCTGTTTTAAGCGCCTTGCAGGCTGTGCTTCAGCTGGCTGGCGCGGTCGTGCCCGGCGCGGACCGACTGATAGCCTTCCTGGATGATGGCGCGGCACTCGGGCGAGAGCCGGTCGTCGTTGAGAGCCGTCTCGTACTTGTTCTTGATATAGTCTTCGCCGCGCTCGACTTCCGCGATGATGGCCTTGTCGCCGCCGCCCAGCGCGGAACGAAGGTCCTCGAAGCGGCGGTGGAGGTCGGCCTTCAGTGATCCGTCGTCATTGGGCGTGCCGCCCATCTGCCGGACATGCTCCTGGAGCCGCCCGACCAGCTGCCGCCGTTCCTGCGCGAACTCCCGGAACATCTGTTCGAACTGGCCGCCCTGCACATTCTCGGCCGAGCGCTCGAAGCCGTTGGCGCTGTCGATCGTGGTGGTGATCAGGGTGTTGATAACCGAAATGTCGTGCTCGCGATTCATCATCGTCTTCTCCGTGCGGTTGGGTCGCGGGTACAACATGCCACGCGGACAAAGGTTCAGGTTCGAACCGCGGCAGATGGCCAATCTCCGCTGGTGCGATGGCACTACGTTCACCAGGAACAGGGAATTTTTTGTGTTTTGCCACCATAGACAGGCGGCGCGCGATGGCGGGCCGCTAGGGACGCAGCAATTTGCAAGTGATCTCAATGGTTGTGCGCCGATATCTCCCTTTTCTGTTCTTGCGAAAACAGGGGAAGAAACAGGGAGCTTTTCCCCCCTAGGCAGGGAAATTTCCGGGCAATATTTGCGCCGCTGCACAAGCGGATTGACCGAAAAGATCAGCAGCCCCGTTTCGGGACCTGGCGCTCGCCCAACGTCTATGGTGCGTGCAGCGCTAAGCCGAACACCGGTGCCCGCTGACAGCCGAGCTGAGCCCCTAGACAACAGCCTTTTGGGATGCTAAGGATGCACAAATAGTAATCGCTCAAATTCGCGCCCGCAGCACATCGCTCGCGGGTTTTTTAATGCTGCTCCGCCGTATCTTTTTGCTGCCGCAAGTTCTCTGACCCGGGGTGCTATGGAAACGAAGATCACGCCGGTCATCCTTTCCGGAGGGGCGGGGACACGGCTCTGGCCGATGTCGCGAACCCAAAGTCCGAAGCAGCTGCTGAAGCTGACCGGCGCGACCACAATGCTGCAAATGACCGTCGCACGGACAGCGGACCCCACGCGATTTCACCCGCCGATGATCATCGCCCACGACGTTCATGCGGCGGAGATCGAGCGCCAGCTGGCAAGTGCAGGCTTCCAGACCAAGAAGCTGGTGCTCGAACCCGCCGCCCGCAACACCGCGGCGGCGATCACGCTGGCTGCAGTTCTGGCCTCCCCGGACGAGCTGCTCCTGGTGATGCCGAGCGACCATGTCATTGCCGACACCGGCGCCTTCCAAGACGCGGTTCAGCGAGCCGTTCCCGTGGCACAGAGTGGCTGGCTCGTTACCTTCGGGGTCCGCCCGACAAGAGCGGAAACCGGGTACGGCTATATCCACCGGGGCGATCATCTCTCCCCGGGCGTGCACCGGGTTCAGTCCTTCGTCGAAAAGCCTGCGGCAGAGATTGCAACTCAGTTGGCGGCAGACGGGCAGCATGTTTGGAACGCGGGGATATTCATGTTCCGGGCCGAAGCTTTCCTGTCGGCTATGGAAAAGCATGCGCCAGACGTTCTCCAGGCAGTCCGAACATCGGTGCGCAACGGAACCGCAGGGGAGGGGCGCTTTCGACCCGAGCCAAGCTCGTTTCAAACCGCGCCTTCCATTTCCGTCGACCACGCGATCCTGGAAAAGGCCGAACGCGTGGCCGTGGTCCCAGTCAGCATGGAATGGTCGGACGTGGGAAGCTGGGATGCCCTCTACGAGGCCCTCGAGAAGGATGCATATGGCAGCGGGACCGCGGGTGATGTCGTGGCGATCGGGTGCAACGGATCTCTGATCCAGTCGAGCGGCCCGCTCGTCGCTGCAATTGGGGTGGAGGATCTCATCATCGTCGCTACGGAGGACGCCGTTCTCGTCATGCCCCGCGGTGAAAGCCAGCGCGTCCGCGAGGCCGTGGAGGCCTGCCGCGAGCAAGGGCGGGAGGATCTTTTGTGACGTTCTTCAGCGCTCATTTGACGCCTGATCTGCGCGGTTCCCCGTGCCCAAGCTGATGCTCGTGACACCGGAACGTGGCGGCGCACCATCCGGCGGCCGCGACATGTTGGCGGCGGTCCATTGCAGGTGCCTCGAAGCGCTGCTGGGGGAGGATTTGCTGGTGCAGCGTCTGGACCGCGGCGCCTGTCGCAGGCCCGGGTGGGCTGCGAATGCGCTTCGCGGCTACATCGATGGCGTTGATGCAGCCAGCATCGAGGCCATTCTGGCCGCCATCCGGCGCGAGCAGGTGGACCGCGTCTACCTCGACGGATCAAACCTGGGCGTCGTCGCGCGGGCGGTGAAGAAGGAGTTTCCGCACACCGAGATCCTGACCTTCTTTCACAACGTGGAAGCGCGCTTCTTCCTCGGCTCCTTGAAGAGGCGCAAGAGCCTTCGCGCCGCCGCCGTCCTCATGGCGAACTACGTCGCCGAGAGAAACGCGGTCCGGCATAGCGATCGCCGTATTGCGCTCAGCGAGCGCGACAGCCGCCTGCTCAAGCGGCTTTATGGACGAGGCGCCAGCGATATCCTTCCGCTGGCGATGGAGGACGCGCTCGACTTGGCTGCCCCGCACCAAGCGCCGGGCGGCGGCGAGAACTATGCGCTTTTCGTCGGCGGTGCGTTCTATGCTAACGAGGCTGGCATCAGGTGGTTCGCGGAGAAGGTGGCGCCGGCGATCAGCATTCGCACCTGCGTCGTCGGTCGAGGCATGGAGCGTCTTCGCCGCGAGCTGGAACGTCACCGCAATGTCGAGCTCGTCGGCGCCGCGGATCGGTTGACGGATTGGTACTTGGGCGCGAAGGTCGTCATAGCCCCGATCTTCGATGGGTCGGGCATGAAGACGAAGATCGCGGAAGCTTTGATGTTCGGGAAGAAGATCGTCGGCACCAGCGAGGCCTTTGCCGGCTATGAAGACGTCGCCGGGGAGGCCGGCTGGGTGTGCGACACCAAGGAGGGGTTCGTCTCGACGCTTCGAATGCTTGAGAACATGCCGCTTCCCGCGTTCGATCCGAAGCTTCGCTCGCTCTACGAAAGCCGTCATTCCTCCGGCGCGGCCTTGCGGGGCCTGTCGCATATCCTCGGCGTCGCCGCGGAGACTTCGCAGGAGGGCAACGGATGAGGGTCTGTGTCGTGACCCCGCGTTACATGGTTTCGGGCGTCGCGCTCACGCAGGTGAAGTTCGCGCGCGCGCTGGCCGCGGCCGGCCATGAGGTGGACCTCATCATCGGCCGCAGCGACCCGGGGCTCAAGGTACCGGAGCTTGAGGGTGTCAACCTGGTGGTGCTGGGCCGGCGTAACGTTCGCGCGATGCTGGTGCCGTTGTGGAGGTATCTGCGCGCGCGAAAGCCAGAGGTGGTGTTTACGTCCGAAGATCACCTCAACATCATCGTGCTGATCGGGGCGATCCTCGCCCGCTCGAAGGCGAAGATCAGCGGCTCTTCGCGGGTAACTCCGTTCGACACCTATTCGAGCGTTCCCTTGACCAAGCGGTGGGTCCTGAAGCAGCTGATGCGGGCGCTCGCCTGGCGCGCCGATGCGCTGACCTGCGTGTCCTCGGGTATGGTCGACGAATATCGGCAGGTGTTCGGCCCGACGCGGCACACGCGCGTCTTCAACATCGTCGACGATCCCGCCTCGCGCGCCAAGATGGCCGAACCGCTCGACGATCCATGGTTCGCCGACAAGGAGCAGCCGGTGATCGTCGCCGCGGGCAACCTCGAACCGTGGAAAGCGTTCGGCGATCTCGTCAAGGCGGTGGCCGAGCTCCATCGGCGCGGCCGCAACGTTCGCCTGCTGATCCTCGGCGACGGCAGCCGCAGGGCGGAGCTCGAAAGCCTGGTTGCGGAGCTGAATCTCGGCCATGCCGTGCGGCTGCCGGGCAATACCGACAATCCCTTCAAGTTCTTCGCGCGGGCGGACGTGTTCGTGCTCTCATCGCTTGTGGAAGGCCTCGGGAACGTGCTCGTGGAGGCGATGCTCTGTGGCTGCACTCCGGTGGCGACCGATTGCCCGACTGGCCCCCGCGATATCCTGCAGGGTGGACGGTTCGGCTATCTCGTGCCGATGCGTGATCCCGCCGGCCTTGCGGATGGCATCGAACGCGCACTGGATCATCCGACGCGGAAGGAGCAGCTCGAGGAGGCGGTGAGGCCCTTCGAGGCGACGACGATCCTTCGCCGGCACTTCGAGCTCCTCGGGCTCGCCGAGATCAAGTAGGGAAGTCTCGTGCGCGTCGGCCTCAACGCAACCTGCTTCAATGAGCGTCCCTCGGGCGCCAAGCAGAGGTTCCTCGGGATCTACGGCGCCCTCATCCAGCGCCGCCCAGACATCGAATTCGTCATCTACGAACCCGCGGACTGCCGCGTGGGCCGCTGGTTCGAAGGCGCGGCGAACCTGTCGGTGAGGCCGACGCCGTTCCCAAGCACGCGGAGCATCAGGAAATCGCTTGCCGGTCCCTTCTTCTGGCGAAAACAGCTCCGCCGCGACCGGCTGGACATCTTCGAGCATTTCTACCTGCCGCTGGTGAAGGCGCCGGACTGCCCCACGATCCTGACTGTGCACGACATCAGACCCGTTCTCCAGGACGTGCCGCAACCGAAGCGGGCGCTCTACGGCGCGCTCGTGCACAGCGCCCTCGCCAAAGCCGAGCACGTCGTCACCG
This sequence comes from Pseudomonadota bacterium, assembly GCA_030773375.1. Lineage (GTDB taxonomy): Bacteria > Pseudomonadota > Alphaproteobacteria > Sphingomonadales > Sphingomonadaceae > Allosphingosinicella. Next base: position 26,093 of record JALYNE010000003.1, on the reverse strand, counting down.
TCTCGGACACAATGCGCGCCGAAATCCTCGAATTCCACCCGGGGGCGGCTGTCTCGAGGATCTACAACGGCATCGATCCTGCGCCCTTCCAACGGGCGGAGATGGATGCTGAGCAGACCAGGCGAAGCCTTTCTCTTCCCGCGCATTTCGTGCTGTCGGTGGGGCACCTTGAGGTCCGCAAGAACTATATCGCGCTGTTGAGGGCGATTGCCGACCTCCGGGCAGGCGGGCGCGACATTTCGCTCGTCATCGTCGGCAATTACGGCGTTCAGGACAATCGGGAGCGGGAGGTACGCAGCGAGGTCGAGCGGCTCGGCCTCGGCGGGCACGTGCGTCTGCTCAAGGAGGTCAGCGATGGCGAGCTTGCCGACCTCTATGCCCTTTGCAGCCTTGTTGCCTTTCCGTCCATTTACGAGGGCTTCGGCATCCCGATCCTCGAGGCTATGGCCGCGCACCGGCCGATCGTCCTCAGCGATATCGCGGTGTTCCGGGAGTTGACGCAAGGGAAGGGCGCTTATTTTCCGCCACAGGACGGTGATGCTCTCGCCGCCACGATCGAGCGGGTCCTTTCCTCGCGTGCCGAACAGCAGCGGCTGATCTCCTACGGTGATGCGCGGGTCGGGGATTTCAACTTCTCGACGCTGGCCGCTCAGGTGGCGCAGCTATACGAACGGCTTCGCTGATGATGGCGCAAAGCTCTGGAACCGAGGTTCCCGCCCATGTACCTGTGGCTCAGCTGAGCGAGGAGGCTCCTAGGCGGACCGTGGGCAACACCGACAGTATAGAGTTTTCCGTCGTGATCCCGCTTTTCAACAAGAAGCCGTTCATCCGCGGCACGCTCGAGACCGTGCTGGCGCAGAATCATCAATTCTTCGAAGTCATCATTGTGGATGATGGGTCGACCGATGGGAGCGTCGATGAGATTCAGGACCTGCTGGGGTCCAAGGTGCGCCTCGTCCGGCAGCAGAACAGCGGGCCCGGAGCCGCGCGCAATCGCGGCTTCGCCGAGTCGCGTTTCGATTGGGTTGCACTTCTCGACGCCGACGACCGCTGGATGAGCGACCATCTGTCGACGCTTGCATGCCTGGTTTCTACCTTCCCGGCTGCAGATGCAGTCGTGACTGCGTTCAAGCGCTCTCGTTGGCAACAGCCAATGGAGCGGACGCGACAAGCCCCCGATCAAGCCAGAGGTTATCTGCTCAACTATTTTCGGGAAGCGGGCATTAGAGAAGCCGTTTGGACCTCTTGTGTTGCCATTCGCCGCGATGCCTTTGCACAAACATCGGGCTTCGGCCACTTCTGGCCTGGAGAGGACTCCGAGTTCTGGGCGCGGCTGGCCCTAGATCACCCGTTCGCGGCCACTCGCAAAATCACGGCTTACTACACCATAGAAACCGGCGGTCTCATTGACAGTGGGGACACGAGCGGGATCAAGGAGGCTGAAGCGTCTAAACAGGGGCTGTTTGGGACTCTCGAGAATGCCCTGTCGGAGCCACGTTATGAGAGGCTGCACGAGGACATTCGATTCTATAGAGATAAGCTTTTGGCACGGCTCGCGAAGCAGGATCTTTATGCAGCAAATACCAGCCACGCACGGAAGTGGCTTTCGCAGGTCGAAGACAAATGGCGACTCGATGTAAGCTTCCTCAGGTTGTTGGCGTGCTTCCCGAAGTGGCTCGTTCTGACAGGAGTAAGTGCATATAAAGGCATCAAACATGCCGGGAGAGGGTGCCAGAGATGAGAACCCGCCGCACACCCGCTGTGGAGCTTCCTGCTTTGTCGATGAGCATTCGGCCCGTCCGCATGAACTTAGCAAGTGTGAAGGCGCCCTCTGAATGCGGAACAAATAGCATCCAGGTGCTCAAGGTAACTTGCTGCTGTCGCGGTGTTCTGCCCCTTGGCAGAGGTAGGTAATCGGGATGTGCGGTTTGGCTGGGATCTTGACGCGGAAGCGGGTCGAGCCGCAACTGCTTTCAGAAATGGCGGAGACCATCGGTCATCGCGGACCGGACGATCAGGGAACCTGGTGGGACCAGGATGCCGGCATCGGATTTGCCCACCGGCGGCTTTCGATCCTCGACCTTTCTCCGCTCGGCCATCAGCCGATGGCGTCCGCGGACGGCCGCTTCGTCATGACTTATAACGGCGAGCTCTACAACCATCCGGAACTTCGCGCAGCCCTCGACCAGGATCGGGCGACCGCATGGCGCGGCCATAGTGACACGGAAACGCTGATCGAATGCATTGCGGCTTGGGGCCTGACGGATACCCTCCGCAGAGCGGTCGGCATGTTCGCGCTGGCGGTATGGGACCGCCGAGAGCGCAGCCTCTATCTTGCCCGCGACCGTTTCGGCGAGAAGCCGCTATATTATGGCTGGGTCGGGGAAGATTTCGCCTTCGCTTCAGAATTGAAGGCGATCCGCAGACACCCCGGTTTCAGCAATCCGGTCGACCGGCGCGCGGTACGGGTTTTTGCGGGATTGGCGTATATCCCGGCGCCGCTCTCGATTTATGAGCGCATCTACAAGCTAGAGCCCGGCTGCATTCTCGCTGTGGGTGAGGGAGCGTGGCGTGCCTCGTCAGCCACGCCGCCGCGGGTCGGGGAGTCAGATGGCCCGCTTAGGCTGGAGCGCTACTGGTCTTATCGCGAAGCCGTGATAGACGGCCTTGACGATCCCATCAACGATGAACATGAAGCCCTCGAGCGACTGGAGCACACGCTTTCGGAAGCCATCCGCGGCCAAGCGGTCGCTGATGTGCCGGTAGGAGCTTTCCTTTCCGGTGGCATCGATTCCTCGTTGGTTGTGGGACTTTACCAGAAATACACGCCCGGCACCGCGAAGACATTTTCGATCGGTTTTGAGGAGGCCGCCTTCAATGAGGCGGTTTATGCGAAGGCGGTGGCCCGCCACTTCGGCACGGATCACCACGAGCGGTACGTCACCCATCGGGAAGCCCAGGCGGTCATCCCGGCGCTACCGAGGATGTACGATGAGCCCTTCGCTGATGCATCGCAAATCCCGACGCATCTGGTGAGCGCGTTCGCGCGCGAGCAGGTGACGGTGGCTCTGTCTGGCGATGGCGGCGACGAACTGTTCGCCGGCTACAACCGCTATTTCGCCACCGAGCGGCTCTGGGTGCAGCTGAACCGCCTGCCGAGGCCGCTGCGCCTGGCGGTCGGCGGGAGCATGGCACGCGTTCCACCCGCTGCCTGGAACGCGATGGCCGGATTGCTGCCATCGACCAGAGGGCAGGCCTTCTTCGGCACCAAAGTTCAGAAGCGTTTTCAAACGATGCGCGACGCTGGCAGCTTCGAGGAAGTCGTGGCCAGCTTCCGGGACGAATGGGCAGGAGATGAGTCTCCCGTCCTTCCCGCAGCGCCGCTTCCGCGTGAGGGTCAGTTCGACATGGACGTCGGCCCGGCAGCGCCCATTGTGACGCGGATGATGTATTCGGATGCGGTCTCGTACTTGCCCGACGACGTGCTCTGCAAGGTGGATCGGGCTGCCATGACGGTGAGCCTCGAGACGCGCATTCCGTTTCTGGATCACCGGGTCGCAGAGATTGCTGCCCGCATTCCGCTGTCGATGAAGAGGGACAACCGCGCAGGGAAGCTGATCCTCCGGCGCCTCTTGAACAAGCATGCGCCGCGGCAGCTCTTCGAACGTCCAAAGGCGGGCTTTGCCGTTCCCGTTCGCGACTGGATCAAGGGGCCGCTTCGGCCCTGGGCCGAGCAACTGCTCGATCCGAAGAAAATGAAGGTGGACGGCTTCTTCGACCCCGACATCGTCCATCGCCGTTGGCGCGCGCACCTGAGCGGGCAGAACGACTCAACGCAGGCGCTCTGGTCCGTGCTGATGTTCCAGGCATGGCTCGAGGAGAATCGGTGAGAGGCATCTCGCGGGGGGCTGTCGTGGGTGCTAAGTATCCTGTCCGGATTTCCGTGATCATACCGCTCTTCAACAAGAAGCGCTTCATCCGGCAGACGCTCTAAGCTGTCCTGGCGCAGGATCATCCGCGTTTCGAAGTTGTCGTGGTGGATGATGGCTCAACCGACGGCAGCGTCGCGGAAATAGAGGATCTGCTTGGGCCGGACGTTCGTCTGATCCATCAAGAGAACAGCGGGCTCGGGGCAGCCCGGAACAGGGGCATCGCCGAAGCGCGCTATGAGTGGGTTGCGCTACTCGATGCGGACGACCGCTGGATGAAAAATCATCTCTCCACCTTCGCACGCCTTGTAGCCGATTTCCCAGAGGCCGACGTCGTGGCATCATCGTTCCGCCGCGCCCTCTGGGAAGACACGCGTAACTTGGCGCAGCAGACCGACAGCCGCGACGAGGGGTACCTGCTGGACTATTTCACGGAAGCTGCTCGCCGGGAAGCAGTCTGGACTTTCTCTGTGGCGATCCGGCGGGAGGCGTTCGTACGAACTTCCGGCTTTGAGACGTTCTGGCCCGGCGAGGACCAGGAGTTCTGGGCAAGGCTTGCGCTCAGCAATACTTTTGCGGCAACCTCGAAAGTCACTGCTTTCTACACGACGCACACTGGCGGGATTATCGACAAGGGTGAGAGCAGCGGCCTTGACCGTTCGCCATCGAGCACCCACGGCCTTATCGGAACGGTTGAGAAGGCACTTGCCGATCCCCGCTATGCCGCCATCCACCGCGACCTCCGGCACTACCTGGATTCCTTCTTGCTGCGGCTTTACTTCAGGCGGATTCCGCCGGTCCGGGAGGTGAAACGCGGCTTCCTCGGCGCGTCCTACCCAATCGTCGAGCTGCTGGACATCGCCTGGGCGCGGTCGGATACATGATCAACAAGCGCGCGGCGGAAAAGCTCGTACGGCACCTTCAGACCGTGCTCCGTCCCGCCGACATCGCCATGGAAGCGGCTTGGCTTCACGGCGTGCCGAACTATGCGGTTTTTCCTTTCCCGGTGATGGAGGAAGGCGAGAGTTCGAAGTCTCGGAACCATCGTTACGCAGCGGCGCCCAAGCCGTTTCCCCTGAAGCTCCGCCGGGGCGTTGCGCGTCTTCTCGAGGGAGGAACGCAAATCTGCCTGGCGGCTGCGGAGGCGGCTTGGCCGGTGAGTTGCTTGCGAGGCTGTCTAGGCGCGATCTATGGACTCGGTGCCTTGGCGTGACAGGCTTCTCACTTGCACGTAATGGGGCTTCAGGCGACTGAGCCACTGAAGCTCAGTGGCCGAATCTTTATCCCTTTGGAGCTGTTCTTGAAAAAAATTGCGCTGATCACCGGCATCACCGGCCAAGATGGCTCCTACCTTGCCGAAACGCTGCTGGCCAAAGGTTATGAGGTGCACGGCATCAAGCGGCGGACCTCGCTGATCAACACCGACCGCATCGACCATATGTTCCATGACCTGCACGTAAGCGGCCCCCCGTTCGTGCTGCATCATGGTGACATGACCGACTCGTCGTCGCTCCTGCGGATCCTCCAGCAGGTGCGCCCTGACGAGATCTACAACCTAGCTGCGCAGAGCCACGTCGCCGTCAGCTTCGAGGAGCCGGAATATACCGCGAATTCCGATGCGCTCGGCGTCCTGCGGCTTCTCGAGGCCGTGCGCATCCTGGGCATGGAAAGGAAAACCCGCTTCTACCAAGCCTCCAGTTCCGAGCTCTATGGCCTTGTTCAGGAGACGCCGCAATCGGAGACCACACCCTTCTACCCGCGCAGCCCCTATGCGGTCGCAAAGCTTTATGCCTACTGGATCACTGTCAACTACCGCGAGGCCTATGGCATCTTTGCCTGCAACGGCATCCTCTTCAATCATGAATCGCCGGTGCGCGGCGAGACATTCGTGACGAGGAAGATCACGCGCGGCCTCGCCCGCATCTTTCTCGGGACGCAGGAGGCGCTCTACCTCGGAAATCTCGATGCCCTTCGCGACTGGGGGCATGCCCGCGACTATGTCGAGATGATGTGGCTTATGCTGCAGCAGGAGGAGCCGGAGGATTTTGTCATTGCCACCGGGCGGCAATATTCGGTGCGGCAGTTCGCGGAGTGCGCCGCCTCGGAACTGGGGTTGGCAATCGAGTGGCGCGGCGCCGGGTTAGACGAGGTGGGGATACTCGCCGCTAGCAGCGATGACCGGCTGCACCACCGGATCGGCCAGCCGATCATTCGGGTTGATCCGCGTTATTTTCGTCCCGCCGAGGTGGAGAGTCTTCTGGGCGATGCTGGCAAAGCTGAGCGCAAGCTCGGCTGGCGCCCGAAAACGAGCTTCGAGGAGCTGGTGAGGGAAATGATGGCGGCCGACCTCGAGGAAGCGCAGCATGAACGCTCAAGGAAGATCCGCAATTGCGGCCACCGGGAGGCGCGGGGCTGACAACTATGCGTGTTTTCCTGACCGGAGGCAGCGGCATGCTGGGTTCGGCGATCCTGCAGCTCAACGACAAGACCGGTCGCCCGCTAGAAATTACTGCTCCGCGCCGACAGGAACTCGATCTTACGGATGGTCCAGCCGTGGCGGGGTTTATTCGCGCCGGCCGGTTCGACCTCGTGATCCACACGGCTGCGAAGGTAGGTGGCATTGCCGCGAACATGGCCGATCCGGCCGGTTTTCTCGCGCAGAACCTGGCGCTCAATCTTGCGGTGATTGGCGGATCCGCCAGCGCGGGAGTGCCGCGGTTGCTCAATATCGGCAGCTCCTGCATGTACCCGAGGGATTACCGCCAACCCCTTGTTGAGGATGATATCCTCCAAGCGCCACTAGAGCCCACCAACGAAGGTTATGCGCTCGCTAAGATCGTTGCGGCGCGGCATTGCGACTACGTCTCTCAGTGGGGGGAGCGTTGCTATCGAACAATCATCCCGTGCAATCTGTACGGCCCCGGCGACAGCTACTCGCCGGACCATAGCCATCTGATTGCGAGCATAATTGCTAAGCTTCACGTGGCGAAAACCGAGGGCGCGCGCACCATCTCGATTTGGGGAGATGGGTCAGCTAGACGTGAGTTCCTTTATGTTGACGACTTAGCGGCTTGGATCGTGCACAAGGCGGCCCCCAATGTGGCGGCCTTGCCGCAATATCTGAATGTCGGTGAAGGAACCGATCACACCGTGGTGGAATACTACCTCGCCGGTGCCGCAATCATTGGTTATGATGGCGAATTTACTTTCGATCCCAGCAGGCCGGCGGGAATGCGTCAGAAGTTGATGGATTCGTCGCGTGCGCGAAGGGAATTTGGCTGGTCCCCTTCCACCTCTCTTACCGACGGCCTCCGTCAAGCCTACGAGGCGTATCTGGCGCAGCTGAAGTAGGATTATTGATGCAAGCAAACCGCAGATATCCGCTCGCGACCGACAGCTGGGACGAGGCCGAGTTCAAGGCGATCGACCGCGTGATCGCTTCCCGCCAATTCACCATGGGAGCTGAGGTCCGCGGCTTCGAGGACGAGGCGGCGCAATGGTTCGGAGCACGACACGCCGTCATGGTAAACTCCGGCTCGTCGGCAAATTTGCTGGCAATCGCAGGCCTCATGTACCACCCTGATCGCCTTCTGATGCCCGGCGACGAGGTTATCGTGCCGGCCGTTTCGTGGAGCACCACTTACTATCCACTCCACCAAAATCGCCTGACCCTGAGGTTCGTGGACGTGGACCGCGACACGCTCAACCTCGACCTCGACATTCTTGCGGCTGCACTCACGCCCCGGACCCGGGCGATTTTCGCGGTTAACCTCCTCGGGAATCCCGTTGATCTACCGCGACTCAGTGCGTTCTGCGACCGACACGGGCTACTCTTAATCGAAGACAACTGCGAGTCGATGGGCGCAACGATCGGCGGCAGGAAAGCCGGCACTTGGGGTATTTGCGGGACCTACAGCACCTTCTACTCCCACCACATTTCCACGATGGAAGGTGGCTTCATCCTAACGGACGACAAATGTCTTTACGAGGTGCTGATTTCTCTGCGCGCGCACGGCTGGGTGCGGGGGCAGCCGCAGGACAGCCATCTCAGCGTTCCCATCGATCCATTTACGCAGATGTTCCGTTTCGTCCTGCCTGGCTACAACGTGCGACCGCTTGAGATGTCCGGTGCTATCGGGCGTGAACAGCTCAAGAAACTCGCGGCTATTGTCGAGGCGCGCCGGGAAAATGCCGATCAATTTCGCTATCACTGTGGCGGAATCAAAGGAGTGCGGTTACAGAAAGAGACGGGTGAGAGCTCGTGGTTCGGGTTCTCGCTCCTTCTGGAAGGCCACCTTGAAGGGCGGCGCCGCAAGCTAATTGATGCATTCGAGGCTGCGGGGGTGGAGTGCCGCCCAATCGTGGCAGGCAATTTCTTGCGAAACCCTGTGATCGACCATCTTGATCACAGCGTAGCCGGCGATACGCCGACGGCGGATGCGATTGATTTGAATGGCGTCTTCATCGGAAATCATCACTTTGCCATTGGGCAGGACCTAGAGCACGTTGGAAAGATACTCCGGGAGTTCTCATCGATCTAAATCGACGGATTCTGTAATATTACATAGTGGAGTATCTCAGCTGCAGTGGATGCATGGTGACCAAGACGGCGTAGTTATTGAGCCGGAGGTATTCGGGTACACCCTGGGTCGGACTCCCCTTTCCCCAGCCGGTCGGCCGACCCTTCCGCATTCCCAGTCAAGTGTCTCCTCGAATGCGCCTAGGGCATCCTCTCCCGCGTCTCGCTGGCCCTTCGCCGGCCGGCGGCTGCCTTCAGGCAGTTTACCTGCAAACGCACGATGCGGCCGGAACGAAGCTCCAGCTAATTTGGGTTCGGAAAGCCGCCTCGCTTGATCAGAGCGGGCCGAGGACCGGGATGGGCGCTCGCCACAGACGGCGCACGTCTCGTGGGTCGCCCGTTAGATTCGCGCGCGACGACCGCAGCCTAGCCGCTCAGAGCAGCCTCCATGAAGGCGGGCAGCGATCCTCGATCGGCACGTCGGCACCAGCGAACCAGCGCCGGGGGGCGATCACCACCCGGTCAGCGGTGGGAGAGCCATGGTCCCCCATCCAGCCGCCCCACCAGCTGAAGGAGCTGTTCGCAATGATGTTGTGGCGCGAGGCGGCCATCAGGAAGAGGTCCTGCCAGGGATCCCCGCCGCGGTTGCAATCGACGAAGGTGAGGTCGAGCCCGAGCGGCTCGAAGGCTTGCCGGCACCATTCGAGGTCGTCTGAGAACACGAAGGCGCGGAGCCCCTCCGCACGGCGCTGCACGTGGCGCACCGCCGCCGTGTAATATTCAAGGCCGAGGACGCCGTGGAATCCCTCGGCGCTGGCCGAGGTCACATAGTCGCCCCGGCGCACGTGCAGCGAAAGCGAGGGCGCGGAGAGCATCTGGTCACGGACGCGCAGGCTCGCCTCGGACCACGGAGCACGCGGCTGGAGTTCCGACCAGATCCGCTCAGCCGCCTGATCAAAATAGCGCCAGCTCTGCCAATAGCCCATCAAATAGCTGCGATCGGGCAAGGTGGAGAAGCGCGCATCGAAGGCGAGTGACCTCTCACGGACTGTCTTCCAGCCGCTAATGGCCTGCAGCGCCGCCGAGGGGCGGCGGGCAAGTAAGAAAGAGAGCGGCGAAAACACCGAGGACGAGCGGAACTCGATTGCGAGCTTGCCGAGTTCAAAGGGTCGCTGAGTACGGAAGTGACCCGCCTGGCGGAACGGCGACAAATCGAGCACCAGGTCCGTGCCATGGCGGAGCGCTAGCGAGCGCGCAGCCGCATATTGAAACATCTGATTCCCCAGCCCGCCGGCGATCATTGCGCCGATCATATTGGCTTATTCCCGGTGAACGCGGAAAGGGGAGGGGGCACTCCGGTCTGCCGAACCATCTCCTCATAACTGCCTTGCTCAACGACGCGCCCTCCCTCAAGGCGGTAAATGGTGTCGCAAATCGCAAGCGTGGAAAGGCGGTGGGCGATGAGGAGCACCGTCAGGTCGCGATCGAGGCTGTTGATCGACCCCATGACGGCTTTTTCAGTCGCGCTGTCAAGCGCGCTCGTAGCTTCGTCGAGGATCAGGACCGTTGCTTCCTTGTAGAGCGCTCGCGCTATGCCGATCCTCTGCCGCTGGCCGCCGGAGAGGCGGATCCCCCGCTCGCCGATGGTCGTGCCATAGCCGTCCGGCAGTCCTTCCACGAAGGCGTGGATGCCTGCCCGCCGAGCTGCGTCGTGCACCCGGTCCATGTCGATGTCGGCCTCCGGTGTGCCGAAGGCGATGTTCGATGCAATGGTGTCGTCGAGCAGGAAGATGGCTTGGGGGACGTGCGCGATCTGGGCCTGCCAATTTTCGAGATTTCGGTCGCTGAGCGGTTCGCTCCCCACCAGGATTTCGCCGGAACTCGGCTGCAGCAGCCCCATCATCACATCCACGAGGGTGCTCTTGCCGCTCCCCGTAGTACCGATAAAACCGACGCGTTCGCCCTTTCGAATGGTGAGGTTTATGTTATCCAGTGCCGGCGCGTCGGGTCCGTATCGGAAGCTCAGCGTTCGCAGCTCAATTCGGTCGCCGAACGGATCAGGTGGGATGTCCTTCCGGCGAGGAACGGAGGTTAGCACCGGGCCTTTCATCAAGCGTATCACATCTCCCATGGCGTGCCTGTTGCCAGAGTAATAGGTCCAACCCACGTACATGTTCTGGATCAGGGGCAGGAGCCGTTGCGCGCCGACCGCGAGCGCCCCCAGTACCGGAATGGCCGCCACCATCCCTCCGGGTTGCCTGCTGTAATAGAGGGAGAGCAGCGCGATGAGCACGATCCCTGCGCCTTCGACCAGGAAGCGCGGAGCGGTGCTGATGAAGTTGAACTGGCTCGAGAGGCCTCGGAATTCGCGGTCGACCTGCTGGAACTTGCGCTCGAAAACGTGGTGCGACTGGTCGAGGATGATGTCACGGATTCCGCCGAGACTCTCCTGCACGGTTTTGACCCGTGCCGTGATAAACAGCGCCGAACGCTGGGCGATCCAGCGTAGCGCCCGCCCTGTAGAGAGGCTAATGGCGACATAGAGGAGCCCCATCGAAGCCGCTGCGACCATAGCGGTGAACGGATCGATCGCGAACAGCAGCGCCATGATGAATGTGGCAATGACGGCAGAGGTAACCCCCTGCATCAGGCCCACCAAAACACCATTCAAAACGAGGTTCACCTTCTCAAGTCCGGACAAGACCTCGCTGCTGTTGCGCCGGATGTAGAAGCCGTAGGGCTGGCGGATTGTCCGTGAAAATATTTGCACGTCGAGGTCGTAGCCCACGCCATAGACGAACTTCTGGCTGGCCCAGGTAAGGAGGAGTCGGGCGGCTGCGGAGACAATGGCGGTGAAAATGAGGAGGAATGCCGCCGGCACGATCAAGCTTTGAGACCTGTCCCACCCGAAGACGTCAAGCACTCGTTGCACGAGAGGCAGGCTCGTCACGGCCTCGGGAGCGACGATCAGCTGAAGGAAGGGGAGGACGGCGCCAATGGTCATCAGCTCGCCGACAGCACCGATCAGCATCATGACGAACAATGCGGCCAGCTGCTTCTTCCGCCTTCGGGAAAGCGCCCGGAACAGCTCACGCAGCGCAGAAGCACCCGAATGCTCAGCCAACTTCACCCCCGCAGCGCCTGAGACACCGAACGCGCTTATACGTGCGGAAACACCTTTTGCACGTATATTGAAGCGGCCGCACGGATGAACTTGCTGAAATCGGGAGCCTGACGAGAGCTGAGGCGCGGGCGCTCACTGCGTCAGTACCCCCTGCTAACCGGGTACAGCTTGTACGGAATCCAGTAATTTGCGTGTTCTGCGAAATTCAGCCACACGAACTGAATGAGAGCAGAATAGAGCAACACCGCGAGTACCAGCTGACCATTGGTCCTGCCTTTGTCCCGAAAAACATCTGGAATTCGGGAGAGCACAAAGATCTGCAGCGGGATGAGGTAAAGCGAGATTCGATCCACTGCTGTCGACGATGGTGTTGCAACTAGCAGTGCGAGCGCCGCAAAAGATCCCACCGCAAAGTTTCGCCAAAGCTTGTAGGTTTGTTCCGGCAGTTTGAACTTACGTCCATAGAGTATCAGCAACAGAGCAGGCGCAAGGTTCATTGAGATTCGAATCACTGCACCTTGCGAGCTGTATTGAGCAGCCACATAGTTGGTGAGCAGATCGGAGACCGATTCCGCCACGAACAGATAGTAAAGGAGTGCCGCCGTTATCGCCAGCATTAGGGCGGTCATGATCCTGTCCCGGCTCGCCGCAAGGGCAACCAGGGGGATTATGATGATGGCTGATTTATGAAAGGTGGCGGCGCACAGTACATAGACGCAGAAACGTAGGATCGAGCCGCGCTCGTGCTGGGCAAGCGCGGCGAGGATGATGCCAATGGCGACCGCCTGCCGCGCGTAGCCCATGGCAACCACAATGATGAGGTACGGCACTGCCACGGCGACTGCCAGCCACGGATTTGGCTGCCGTCGTGCGAACCGGATCAATCCCCAACTGAAGACAAGCCCGCAGACCAGATTAACGAACCAGATTTCAGCCCCGATCGCCGCCGCTAGCCAGTTCAGCAGCATGTAGCCCGGGTCGGTCATGCCCAACACGGTGCGCAGCTTCAGGTACAGCACGCTTTGGTACATGCGCTGGTAAGCGCCCCAGTCGCCGCCCACGTCGTACCGAAAGCCGATCATCAAAGCGACGAGCAGGCCCGCAGCCCAGAGCAGAGGTGCGGATTGGCTGCCGATCAAGCCGCGGCGGCGGTATTGAAGCGATCCTGCCGCGAAAACCGAGAAAAGAAGCCAATAAGGAAGCAAGGGGGCTCCAACATCAAACCGGCGCGTGCCGGAATTTCGGGTGGGTCGAGGCTGGAGCGAATTCCACTTGGGTGGAATCACTCTAGGATTCTCGTTGCCGCGATTTCCGAGCCGCTGGGTGTTTCGACCCAGCTCGAAATCGCTCTATAAGAGGCTCGGCCAACGGCCGATCGCCTCTGCCTTGTTCACGCCTCCTGTGCCGGGAGAAGGTCGATGCGGCCTCTGCTCTTGCCGTCGGCGACGTAGCGGTAGGGCTCGTAGCCGTAGGCATAACCCATCAACTGCTTCGGAAACTTGGTGATGAGACCGCCGACCAGGTGGCTGTCCGCTTCTTTCAGTCTGCTGATGGCGTTCAGTGCGGCCCTTGTACGCGTCTTCCCGCTTTCGACGACCATCAGCGTCGCTTGGCAAGCCGCACCGAGCAGGGGAGCGTCAGCGAGCCCAAGCACCGGCGGCCCGTCGACGAGGACGATGTCGAACCGCTCCATGGCCTCAGTCAAGATGGACTTGAGGCGTGGTGAGGCAAGCAGCTCCGCCGGGTTCGGCGGAACCGCAGCGGCCGTCAGCAAGGATAGATTCTCGACCTTCGTCCGGGAGACGTGCTGTGACAGATTCCCGTCGCTGGTCAGCAGGATCGAAAGCCCTCGCTGCGTCGATCCCTTGAACATCGGCTTCCGCAAATCGCCGTCGATGAGCAGCACGGAGTTACCGAGACGTGCGAAGTTGGTCGCCAGCGCGAGGGTGGTGCTGGACTTGCCTTCCCCGGCTCGTGTGCTCGTCACCAGCAGAGTCCGCGGCGCGCCGCGGTCGGTGGCGAAGCGGAGCGAGGTCAGGAGCGAGAAATAAGCTTCCGCCAGCGGCGAGCTTCGATCCTCGAGCTGGGCCGTGAGCTGATTGGGGTTCGCGAGCTTTGGCGTGGTTCCGAGCGGCGCAATGTGGAGCTTGTCCCGCAGATCCTCCGGACCTTTGATGGTGTCGTTGATGAATTCCAGCGCGAGTGCGCCGCCGAGGCCACCCACCAGTCCCAAGCCCAAGCCGATCGCGAGGTTCAGGGGCAGGTTGGGCGAATATGGTCCGCCAGGAGCTTCTGCGCTGTCGACCACCGAGACAGCGTTCGTGCCAATGCCTCCGGCGACGCCGATCTCTTTGTAGCGCTGCAACAGCGCGTCGTAGAGCGAGCGGTTCGTATCCACCTCGCGCTGGAGGATGGTGTACTGGATGCTTTTTCCGCGCAGGTTCTGAACTGCGCCGCGAAGCTGCGCGACCCTCTGCCTCAGCGAATTTTCTTGAGCAGCAGCGGCTCGGTATTCCGCCAGCATCGTGTTCGACTGACCTCCAGCCGCCCGGCCCGCCTCTGCGCCGATCAGCCTGTTGAGAGACTCGATGCGCGAGCGAAGCGCAACCAGCTCCGGATGCATTGGCTTCAGCGTCGTGCGCTTCTCCTCATATTCGGCTTCGAGCGTGCCGACCTGCTGGCGGAGCCCGGACGTACGCTGTTCGATCTCGGCTGTGGTGCCGACCGAGCGGGATTGGCGATAGCGCTGTTCGGCAGCAATGCGCCTCGTCTGAGCCTCGGCCAGCGCTGCGTTCAGCGCAACCAGTGAAGTTCCTTCGAGGGAGCCCGAGCCTCCCCGGGCTTGCCCGTCCTCATCTCCTCCTCCTCCGCCGCCGCCGCCCGTCTCGACGATCCCGGCGGCCTGCGCATAAGCAACGACCTGGCGCTCGGTTCTCTCCAGATCCGCTTTCACCTTCGCGATCTGGCGAGACAGGAAGTCGCGCGCGTAGGACGATGCGTCGTAGCGGCGCTCGAGGTTCGAGTTGATGAAGTTTTCCGAGAAACTGTTGACGATTTGAGCCGCAAGAACAGGCGATTCCGCCGAGTAGGAGATCCGGGTCAGCCTGCTGTTGGGAAGTGGGTCGACATCGAGATTGTCTTGGAGCTTCGCGGCCGCGATCTTCTCCCGTGTGCCCCTGTCCCCCTCTTGCGGAACGAACTCCCCGTTCGAAGCGAGGTTCAGGTCCTGGGCAACGCGGACGGCGAGGCTCTTGCTTCGTAGCAGGCCGTATTGCGTTTCAAGGAACCTGGCAACTTCCTCCTGCTGCCCTTGCTTTTCATCCTCACCTTCCATGACCTGGACGGAGGGAGGATTGAATTCCAATGTCGCCTGCGCGCGATAGAGCGGCTTGGTGAGGAGGGTGACGACGACGGCCGCGGCCAGGCCGATGGCGATCGCCCCCAGGATCAGCCAGCGCCAATCGACGATGATGCGCCACAAGGTGCCAAGGTTCAGATCGGATCCGCCGTCTGCGCCTGCCGGACGAGCTGGCGAGTCGAGGCCGCTGACGTCCTGGACCAAGAGCCAGCGAGGTTCACCGCTAGGATGTGCAACTTGCTTGTTCATAAGCCTTGCCTTGCTGCAGCCCTTTTGTGGAGTTCCGGACCGAGCTTCGTCAGAACGGACGGAAGATCGACAGAATGGGAAGCGCCGTCAGCAGTTCCCGCTGGGCGGCGCGAAGCGACGAGCCGTCCACAACGACGATGTCGCCAGGATAGATCTGGGGATCCTCGGCCTCGCCACGCCGAATTCTCGTGAGGTCGAAAGCCGCAGCCATTCGCTGGCCCTGGATCTGCCTGAAAACGGCAATGCGGCGGGGGTTGGCGGCGTCGCTGGTACCCTTCGCCAGCGCGATCGTCTGAAGCAGGGTCACAGGCCCGTTGACGGGGTATAAACCCGGCGCGGCGACAGCGCCGTCGACCGTGACGTTCCGCATCGCCGACGATTTGATGCCGACGCTGACTTGAGGAGACTCGAAATAGTCTTTTCCGAGGCGCTGTACGAGGTTCGCGCGCAGCTCACGAGCAGTCAGGCCAGCGGCCTTGACCTCGCCGATCAGCGGGACAACGATGTTGCCCGTGAGATCGACCTGATAGTCTTTGGTGAGGTCGGCAGCCTTGAACACCTCGATGCTGAGCGTGTCCAGCGGGGAGATCTTGTAATCCTCGCCGATGGCGGCAACGGCGGGAACGTCGGGCGTGCCGAAATTCTGGACGCCGTAAGGGATCGGGCCGCCCCGCGTGCCTGCGCAAGCGCTCAGCGCCAGAAGAAGCAGACCGCCCAGAAGCAGGGACGCCAAGCGCGCCCAATGCGCGCGCGAGCATGCTGATCCTCGGACCACTGATGGAACGCAAACGTCAATTGCCAGACCGGCCATCACAGAAGCTCCCACGGGCGGAAATTTGCAGTCAACCACAATTAGATGGATCTTGCCACGGGATTTGCAATCACCGCGGCGACGCGCGCGCCTCGTCAAAGGAGCACGGCGCGCTCGGTTCCGCCAGAGTCCAGTAGCACCGGGGCAGGATCATTACAGCGAAGAGCTTGTAATCGCAACAGAAAACGGAAAGCTTGAGGCCGCGGCGGGGCGCGGCGGCCGATCGGAAGCCGGGCCTGTTGCAAGTCCCTCGATCAAGGAGGCTGTGCCGTCACGATACAGGGCACGGCGCGGAACTTACCGAGCAGCCTTCTGGCTCGGCTCCATCTCTTCATTTGCCGCTCCGCCTGGAGCGCTTCCTACCTCGACTGGGATTCTTCGGACCAGACGAGCTTCACCGGCAAGCGCCTCGATGTATATGCGCGGATTTGGCCATGCTCGTGCTTGGCAATCCGCTTCTCCAGGTCATCGGTGTGTCCCACGTAGAAGCTGCGATCCGCACAGTGGAGCATGTAGGCCCAGAACCCCATGCTGCACATAGAGCAGAAAGAAAGGGGCTTCAACGGGTGCCCATGAAAGTAGTACTTTCATGGGTCCGTCACAAGCTCAGCCCGAACAGCCTGGTGCGACAACGGCAAGTCGGCCAGCAAAGCTCGTCGTAGCCTGGCTTGTTTTCGTCGCCGTTCGATCGGCCTTCTCTGTCCGACTCTGGGGCACCTTACGTTCGGGCTGAGCTTGTCGAAGCCCTCTCCTGCTTGCTGCTGGCGAGCCCCTGAGAAGGTCCCAGGCTCGGCCGATCAGTGCCAGCTTCTTGGCTCTGCTCCATCCCTTTGTCTGCCGCTCCGCTTGGAGGGCTTCCTACCTCGACTGGGGTTCTTCGAACCAGACGAGCTTCACCGGTAAGCCGTCGATACATATCCATCAGCGGCAGCTTCTTGGCTTGGCTCCACCGCCGCTCTGCCCGAACCTTGAGCTTGCGCTCGAGATGCGGGCGATCCAAAGGTGATCGATGGCCAAGACCGTTTTGATCTCGATCAACGCCTCCTGGAACATCATCAACTTTCGAAAAGGCCTGATCCGGGGGCTTCAGAACGCCGGATATCGCGTGGTCGTGGCCGCGCCCGAAGACGCTTATTCCCGGCAGATTTCAGAACTGGGTGCCGAGTACATTCCGCTGGAGATGGACAAGCAGGGGCTCTCTCCCGCCCGGGATTTGCTGCTGCTGGCGCGCTACTTCATCCTCCTGAGGAGGGTGCGGCCTGACATATTCCTGGGATATACCGCAAAGCCCAATGTTTACGGGTCGCTGGCATGCCGCGTCCTCGCGATTCCGGTGATCAACAACGTTGCCGGGCTCGGGACCGCTTTCATCGCGGAAGGCTGGCTGACCCGGCTGCTCACCAGGATGTACCGCCTGGCCTTCGGCTCGTCCAAAACCGTGTTCTTCCAAAACCCGGAAGACATGAGGCTTTTTCTCGATAAGGGAATGGTGCGCGAGCATCAGGCGCGGCTTCTCCCGGGCTCAGGAATCGACCTCGAGCTGTTCAAGCCAGCATCAGCTTCGGAAATGGATGGTAAGTTCCGGTTCCTGCTCGTCGCGCGCCTTCTGTGGGACAAGGGCGTGCGTGAATATGTCGAGGCCGCACGGAGGCTTCGCGCGTCTCATCCGGACGCGCGATTCCAGATCCTCGGGTTTACCGACGTCGAAAACAGGACCGCCGTCTCACGCGCGACGGTCGATGAGTGGGGCGCTGAGGGCGTCATCGAGTATCTTGGTCCCGCGGACGATGTCAGGCCCTTCATTGCCGCGGCTGATTGTGTCGTGCTCCCTTCATACCGCGAGGGCCTGCCCCGGGTCCTGCTCGAGGCAGCGGCTATGGGTAAGCCGCTGATCGCGACCGATGTGCCGGGTTGCCGAGATGTCGTCGAGCATGGGAAGAACGGCTTTCTTTGCACCGTTCGAGATGGCGCTTCGCTCAGCGCCGCGATGACCAAGATGATCGATCTGCTGCCATTCGAGAGGCAGCAACTGGGGGCCTCTGGCCGCCGGAAGGTAGAGGCCGGTTTCGACGAAAAGATCGTCGTCGACCGCTACCTCTCGGCGATCGCACAGGCAATTCGGCAGTAGTCTTCGGATTGTGGCGGGCGGGGTGAGGGGCGCAAGCTGGGCGGAGCGGACGCGCCAATCTCACGACCGGCAGCAATTCACCTCGAGCCGAAGCCGCTGAAGACCGTCCGAAAGGTTCCGGCCAGGATCAGCAGGTCAAGCCAGAAGGAGAAGTGCTTGATGTAGTAGAAATCATAATGAAGCTTCGAGAGCACTTCCTCAACTTCGGCCACGTGGCCCTGCCGCACCTGTGCCCAGCCCGTGATCCCGGGGCGAACGATGTGCCGGTAGCGGTAGAAAGGAAGCTCTGCCTCGTACCAGGCCGACAGCGGAACTGCCTCAGGACGAGGACCGATCCAGCTCATTTCGCCGCGGACGATGTTTATGATCTGCGGCAGCTCGTCGATCCGATAGCGGCGAAGAAAGCGTCCCACGCGGGTTACGCGCGCATCCTGCCCACGCGTGATGGCGGCGACGCGAGGGTCGGCGGCGACCGCTTGCTGGCGCCTCATCGTCCGAAGCTTGTACATGGTGAAAGGACGGCCGCGATAGCCCATTCGCTGCTGGCGAAACAGAACGGGTCCGGGCGAATCGAGCCGGATCGCGATCGCAGCCAATCCAACTGCCAAGCCAACAAAAGGAAGAGCGGCGAGGCACATGAAAAGATCCGCTGCTCGTTTGGCGTTGCTGTAGAACAGGTTGGGAAGGAGCGTGCCCAGCGTGTTTTCCGAGAGATGCTCTATGGCGACCTTTCCGGTCAAAGATTCTTCCACCTGCCTGACGTGCATGACCTGGATCCCGCTCAAGGCGCAGTCGGCTAGAAAGCACTCCCATTTCTGAGGCATGTCGGCGCGCAGATCGGCTACGATCGCGTCGACCCGGTGGAAGCTCGCGTCAGCGAGCGGCACCCAATCCACATTGTCGATGTCAAGGAGCGTGTCGACCCTCCCGGCAGGAACAACGCCGATCCTTAGGTTCTTCTGCCGCTGCAGCTTGAAGTAAACGACAAAGAACCAGAGGACAGCGAAGACGAAGCTGGCCGCAAACTGGATCCGGTTATATTCGAGACGTGCAAAGAAGAACACTGCCAGCACTGCCCCGTACGATCCGAGAAAGGATGGTATGATGCTGCGTGAGGCTCTGGTCCCCGGATAGGTGGAAAAGCGTCTGAAGCCATAATAACCCAGGACCAGCGCAACCGTCGTTCCGACAAGCGAATGTTCAAGCCCGTCAAGCTCTGAGCGATTTCCCCACACTGCCAGATGGATGGCGAGCGGAAGCAGCACCGCGACAACAAAGGCGATGCCGATTTGCAAGCGGATCCTCGCCCAGAGGCTCCGGCGGGTCTCGACGCGCACGTCTTCATCTGCATTGGCGGGTGCTTGCCAAGACTCTTCGTCTCTGTGCCTTTGGTGCGCCGCGCCAGCCAATGAAAGTTCCTTCTCCGGGAGCGATAAACTGCCCTCGCACGTCCGGCTCGCCGCTAGCGGCAACGCCAACAAGGACAACGGACCAGGATGTCGCACCTTACCATCGCTTTCACCCACGTGGTAGGGGCAGCCTCTACCTGTGCCAATTGAGGACGAGCCGGCAGGCCAGAACCCATCAAGGCGGCCTAACAACATCCCACGCATGGAGAGATGGGGTTGGACAGAGCCGATTACCAGTCGTCCAGCCGACTCGCAGCAGGCTCCTCGCGTGGCGCCGCAGCCGCGGCGTTCGAGCTTTGCTGAAGGTTCCGTGTGTCCTCAGGCCCCGTGAGCAGCGTCTCTGCAACCGAGACTTTTTGCGTTCGGCCTCGGCCGGTCTGGAATCGGGACAGGAACGAGCCGCCTTGTGGAGCGGGGGGCTCCAGAGCATCCCATCTCGGATATCCCGCCGGCCGCTCTTTCCACACGACGCGGTACCCCGCCGGGACGCGCGTCCATCGCGCCTGCGGGCCCCGGATCAGCTCGCACGAGCAGCGCGCGCAACGCCCGAAAAAGAAACCATCATTCCAGACCGGCCTTGGAACGGGTGCGTGAAATCCCATCCGACACAATAGGCTCATGGTCCCTCCAGGGGGCAAGTTGTGGGCAACCCAATCAAATCGGTCAAGGGAGCCTCGATGCCGATATTGGATGTGTGTTTGGCTGGGACAGCCTCGGACTTGAACCTTGCCTGGCGATGTAATCGTCTGGAGATGAAGGAGCTCGTCATGGGCCCCGGGCATTGAGTCTGGATGCCGGGGCCGAAAACCTGCTGATTCCAAATGAAAAAGTTCCCGCTGTTTCGCGAAGTGCTCTCTAGCCTCGTTCCCGGTTCGATTGAACCGGGAACGAGTCCAGTTTCCTGTTTTTGCCGTGCTTTCCGAGCCGTCAGGTGATTCCGCCTGACTGACAAGCACTCTAGTCAGCCGAGAGATGCACAGCCTTGGCTGCTTCGAAGTCCCTCCTGGAGCTGGCCCGTCTGAGGGCTGGGCTGGCCATCAGTCCGCAGCATAACGCGAAGACGGCACTGATCGCGGCCATCCGAAGTGGATAATCGACAAGGCTGTGGGTCAGGATGGCGGCCGAGGCAATGGTCGCGGCTTTCGCAAACACGCCACCAGAATCCGCATCTCTCCAAATTGAGAGCGTCCGCCGGGTCCACCAGCTCAGGAAGACCGCGATCAGAACCAAGCCTGGGAGCCCGGTCTCGAGCGCCAGTTCGAGATAATCATTATGGGCGTGGTTCATGTAGGTCATCTCGACGAAGACGGGGTCTTCATAGCGGGGGTAGACGTTCGCAAACGTCCCCAATCCCGAACCCAGAGGCGCGAAGTCGACCGCAGCCGCGAAGGTTCTCGGCCATGCATAATATCGCGTGATCTGGTAGGTCGCCGAACTCGCTCGTGTGAGATCGTTTCCGAGCGGGGCGCTGAATATGAAAGCCGTCGATGCGGCTCCCATGACCGCCAACAGAAACCACCACCAGCGCGAAATCGCTCGCTCTCCCCACCAGATCATGAGCAGGCTCGCGCCGGCCACCGGCAGCATCAGGCCGAGGCCGGCCAGAGAATTGTTGATGATGAGGCCGATCGCGAGGAACACCGGCGCGATCGCACTGATCATCATCAAGGCCGATGATTTTTGCGCTGAGCTGCTTTGGCGTCTCGCCCGAACGTATAAAGCGGCGACGAACGGCGTGCTCGCGAGAAGCAGGGTCGCCATGTGATTGGCATTGGCGAAAAAGCCCGTCATGGCGCCGTAATTGGTGACCTCGTAGGGGTACCAGCGCGACCCGCTGATCACTTGGAGGGTGCCGAGCAGTATGGCGGCCAAGGTGATCCCGATCAGAGCCCAGATCAGCAGGGTCCGGCGATCTGCTCCGAATTTCAAAATTCCCAGCAGGATAGCGGTCGGCGGCAATAGCCACATAGAAGAAGCCAGACTTCGATAAGGCGCCAGCGACAGCGGGAGCCATGGCAGCGGCTGGCCCATCAATTCGTACGCGGCGGCGACATCCTTTCGCCCGGGAATGTGCGTCCAAAGGCCAGGGGGGAAGGGGACGAGCTGAAGGCCGATCAGCAGGAGAAGGAGGCAGAGGAGGACGATGAGCGCCCGGCCCGAAGATGTAAGCGGTGCAGGCGCTCTGGTGGCAAGAGCCCAGAAAGCAAGCGGGATTGCGAGCAGCTGAAGCACGAGGTTCGCCCAATTGGAAGCAGAGCTTCCGCCGAGCAGGAGGCAGAGCGCCAGGTAAAAGGGCAAGATCGCGGCGCGCAAAGCCTTCATGAGACGCGCCTGATCTGCACCTCATGAACCCAGATGTTTTCGGTTTTCGAAAACTCGGGCGGGTTTCCCGCCAGCACGAGCCACTGGCCGGTACAGCCGCTGGGGACGATGAAGTCGGCAGCCAGCTGGCTTGTCCGCGATGTCACCTCTCCGAGAGGATGGTTTAGAAGCTCGCCGCCGCCGTCGAGGCAGGAGAGGCGCCAGCTGAGCGCGCTTCTGCCAGCCGGAACATTGCCGCTGAGCTTCGAAGCGAGGCGATACCGCCCCGGCGGGAGGATGATGAGCTGCCGCGCCAGCTCGGCAGGTTCGCGTCCATAGTAGCTGACGGCAAGGCCTGGCCTGTTGCCGCGTTCAGCTACGCCTCCGCCTTGGTCCGACAGCTGCCAACCAAAGGGGCCCGGCCGAGGGGGCGCTCTGAATGAGCCGTCATGAAGCAGCTTCCCGCTTCCCGCACCAGATCCGGTAAAGCGGAGCCAAAGCCGGTATGCACGCTGGACCTCACCCCGATCGACGAGGCGCTGGACGAGCGGCATCTGCCATGCCTCGTCCTTTTCCCGCGGCGTGCTTTGTCCCGATCTGGCCGCCAGTTCGATCACCAGGTCCGGATCCTCACCGATTGCGATCAGATGTTGGAGCAGGGCTTGCCGAACCTGAGGATGCGCAGCCAACACTCTGGCGTAAGCGTCGCGATTGGCCACATCGTCTGCGTAAAAGGCGAGTTGCGGAATGAATAACTCGCCGGCCGCCGCCGGAACCAGCCGCGCAAGCACGGCGAGCTCGGTTGCGGCTTCGGCAACTCGGCCGGCGGTTGCATAGTGCTGAAGCAGCTGTGCGCGCACCAGCGGCGATCGCGGGTCGCGGCGCCGTGCTTCGAGGAGCAAGGCCTCTGCGCGAGGGGCCTGCCCTGCCGCTGCTGCGGCTGCACCTGAGATGAGCGCCGGCTCGAGAGCCAGCGGTGCATCGCGGGCCGCTCGCAAAGCGAAGCTCAGGCTGTTCGGGGTCGGCTGGCCTTCGCCCAGGTGAAAGAGCAACGAAGCTGAGGCGAGCTCGACCCTCGTGTCCTGAGGAGCCAGCGCTGCAGCGCGGGCGAAATCATGCTCAAGCACCGCCGCCAAGCCCGTTGTCCGAACCACCAGCAGCGCCAGCAGCAGGGACGCGGTAGCGAGAAGAACAAGATGGAAGCGCCGTTTTGTCCACTGCATCTTGCGGCCACGAATGCCCGTCGGGCTGCCGATTATGCCGACGCCGCGGGATGCGAACTCAAGATGAAGAGTCGCATGTGCATCTCGGCTATCCGTCTTGAGGCCTCAGCGCGCCGCAGATCGGCTTCTCGCCGAGGTGCAACAAGCGAGTGGCCGCTGCCTAACCCGGGCTGCCTGCCTGAGCTTTGAAGGGGCCGCATCCAGTCGGTGGATTGGGCGGCGGGCCGCGGTGAGGGGGCGGCGGGCACTTCTGGGGCGGCGGACCTTTTGAGCGAACGCCGTTATTTCCCTGAGAGGCATTTCCGCTGCCCTTATTCGACGCGGCGGCCATGTTGGCACCCTGCGATTGGGCAGGGTTCTGCTTGCTCGATTGGGCATGGCCCTGGTTGCCGCTTTTCCCAGGCTGCGTGAAACCTGCGGATGAGGCGAGGAGCGCGACGACGGCAACTGCTGCTTTCAATCGGAACATGTTTTTCCTCGTCCTTTGCTCGCGACTCGCGTGAAAGGCCCCAATGGGTCGATTCGTAATCTTCTCCCATAAATGCTATCGGGAGGAGTGCCAACCATTTTCCGCTTGTTGACCAGGAACGTGGTGAAGAGAAATGACCGTCAGGGCGGGACAGGGTTTGGAGGAGCAGGCAAGGACGGCTAGGCTCTCGGATGCTGCCCCCGGAAGGCGTGTGGGAACGCAAAACTTCGCGTCACCTTTGTTGAAAAGGTCGTGGCACCGTGGAAAGGTCTCTTCCAGCCGAAGCGGGGACGGAGGCTGAGGTGGAAGTTATCCGCGAGTGGATGCGCGATCGTCTGGCCGTCGGAAAGCGGCTTCCTTCGGCATTGCGCCGGCCTCGCCAGGACGCTTCCGGCAAAGGCGCGGTTGCCTGCGAAACCGTACTGCGCCGTCAGCCTCTGGCGAGGCTCAACCATTACGCTCTTCTTGGCGTCGGCGAAGATGCGACGGCGTCCGAGATCCGGTCTGCTTACCTCCGTCTGATGAAGGAGCGTCATCCGGATCGCGAGGGCCACGTCAGCACACCCACGGGTTCGGCAGCGGAAATCAATTCCGCTTACTGGGTGCTGCGAGATCCGACCCGGCGCATGCGCTATGATGAAGCTCTCCGGGAGGAGGAAAGAGAATGGATCTACCCGCTCGTTCCGCTTCGCGCCGCAACACCGCCCGGCAAATCCACACGACCTCTTGAGCTTGCAGGTGCCGGAGCCCTGCTGGCCGTCATGATCGGCCTTGTCCTCATTGGCCAGCGAGAGCTCGATGAACGAGGGAAAAGCTGGGCAGGCGCTGTCCCGTTCCCCCAATCGGCTTCTGACTTGATCGACGGGAAGGCTCCGCAGCCCTCACAAGCGGCCGCCGTCAACGAGAGTTCAATCGCCGAAGCCGCTGCGACCGCGACGAGGATTCCGTCCGACAAAGCCGCAGAACATAGCAGGCAATGCTTCGAAGAATTGGCTGCCTCACCAGGTCTGCGCCTGCTTGATTATTGCCTGGCCTTCGACGTGAGCGTCGGCGTGTGGCATCCAGATCTCGCTCCATCGGGAATTGAGCGAGGCTACTTCACTCCTCTCACCCAGGAGGCCCGGCATGCCGAGGCACTGTCTCGCTTCTTCAAGACGAAGCAGGAAGCGCACGAGCGGAGCCTCGCCATTGCAGGTTCCTCCGTCACCCAAGTGGCTCAAGAGCTTCAAGAGCTGCTCGCGGGACGCGGATCCGCGGCCGCTGAGCCGCGCTGCTCACAAACGACAAGCCGCCGCTCGCCGCCGGGGTGCAGATGAGCAGAGCTTCGGCGCATTCCACATCATAGCCCGTTTTTTGCCGGCGCCGTGAACTGCACACTCTGGATGTTGCCGGGCCAAGGCTGTGGACGCTCGGCGAACCTCACCAGATCTTCGCGAGCAAGATCCAGAAGCAGCCCAAACCGGTTATGGAGCCGCCCACCACCGTCAACATCCCGGCGTGTGAAACAAGGCGCGTCTGCGCGTCGATCGACGTGACGTAGGCGGCGAGCAGCCGCTGGGCGAGCGCAGTGGCATTCTCCTCCATGCCCGCCGTCGAGAATTCCTCGCCGATCAGGATCGCGCGAACGCAAAGCCAGGAAGAAACGGCAAGCACCGCCATGCCGAGCGCGATCACCGCCGCCTCCCAAGCCTGGGTGGGCGCATCGAGGCTCAGCGGTGCGCCCGGGGATGCCGTGAGCGGGTTGATGCCCGCCGTGATCAGCAGTGCGTCGAATGCAAGCAGGGCGCCGATCCTTACCGAAAGATCGAGGTCCTTGTGCTGTGCGTATTCAAGATCCGCCATGAAGGCCGGGTCGGGGGCCGCTCCGCGGACGGCTTGGAACGCGCGCAGCATCGAGCGGGCTGAGGCGGGACGACGGCGGAGTGGCATAAGAGATCGGTTGCCATGGCGATCGGTCGGTTGAAAGGGAAATCGCCTTTGCCACGCTGCGGTAGCGTGACCGGCTGGAACAGCGACGGTCGCCTGATGTTCATGCCGGAAACCAAAGTAGGCGCGGAGCGGACCGCCAGCCAGGCCCCCGTTTCTCGCCGATGCCGTTGAGGAGCAGCGAGTGAACGTGGAAACAGCGGTGGCGCCTCGCCGGGGAGGCGCAGCTGAGACAAGAAGAGCGGCAAGCGACCAAGTTCCCCAGGCAATGGGACGCGAGGCAGAAAGCCCGTGGCAGATGCCGCTCAAGGCTTGGAAGCAGGTGGCGATACGCACCTGGCGGGAATCCAGCAATGACAATGTCGGGCTGATCGCCGCGGGCGTGGCCTTTTACGGCTTTCTCGCGCTGGTGCCGCTGCTTGGCGCGATCGTCCTCACTTATGGCCTGGTGGCAGAGCCGGAGACGGTGATCCGTAACATGCAGGCGCTGGCTGCGGTCATGCCCGGCGAGGCCGCGGGACTCATCGGCGAGCAGTTGATGAACGTGGTCCAGACCTCTGGTGGCAAAAAGGGCTTCGGGCTGCTGCTGGCGCTGGCGCTCGCGCTGTTCGGCGCGCGCAACGGAGCTGGAGCGATCATCACCGCGC
>JALYNE010000002.1 GCA_030773375.1 Pseudomonadota bacterium | reverse complement strand
CGGCAAGGCCGAAGCGGTACTGAAATCCGGCACAACCGCCGCCGTCCACCGCGAGCCTCAGGATCGCGGGTTTGCGCTGCCGGCTGGCGATCGCCGCGACGCGGGCGGCAGCGGCTGGAGTCAGCTGGACTTGGGGCGTTTCGCTCATGGGATGAAGATAGGCGACGCGGCCGCCGCGAACAAGCGCCGGGCTCCGCGCAGGGCACAGGCCGGAGGTTGATGCACATGACCCGATGGCGCTGCTTCGGGAACCGAGACGCGACGGGAACGGCTTGCAATCGGCGCAAGAACCGCGCGCAAAGCTTGTCTGGTCAGCGCCCAGACGCCATAGAACCGCCAACCCGAAATTGGAGCGCGCACGATGAAGACCCGCGTCTATGTCACGCTGAAGAATGGCGTCCTCGACCCGCAGGGCAAAGCCATCCACCATGCGCTCGAGGGTCTGGGCTTCGAGGGTGTAAGAGATGTGCGGCAGGGCAAGCTCATCGAGCTCGATGTCGAGGAGGGGGTGAGCGAGGCGGACGTCGAGGCGATGTGCCGGAAGCTCCTGGCCAACACCGTGATCGAAAATTTCCGCATCGAACATGGCGCGGCCCAATCCGCGGGAGGCGAGCGGGCAGCATGAAGACCGCCGTTATCGTCTTTCCGGGTTCGAACTGCGACCGCGACATGGCCGTTGCCTTGCGCGAGGTGACCGGCCAGCAGCCGCTCATGGTCTGGCATCGCGAGACCGAGCTGCCGGAAGGGATTGACCTCGTCGCGCTTCCGGGAGGCTTTTCGTACGGCGATTATCTGCGTTCCGGCGCCATGGCCGCCCGGTCGCCCGTCATGGGCGCGGTTCGGCAAGCAGCCGAGCGGGGTGTCTCGGTTCTTGGCATCTGCAACGGTTTCCAGATCCTCACCGAAGCCGGCTTGCTTCCGGGCGCGCTGATGCGCAATTCGACCATCTCGTTCGTTTGCCGCGACGTTCCGCTCAAGGTCGAAAACAGCCAGACCGCATTCACCAGCCGCTACCAGGCGGGCGAGGAGATCGTCATCCCCGTCGCGCATCATGACGGCAACTACCAAGCCGACGATGAAACCCTGGAGCGGCTGGAAGGGGAAGGCCGAGTGGCCTTCCGCTACGCGCACCAGACCAACGGCTCGGCGCGCGACATCGCCGGCATCGTCAACGAAAGCGGAAACGTGCTTGGAATGATGCCGCACCCCGAGCGTGCGGTAGAGCCCGCCCACGGGCGGCTGGACGGCCGGAGGCTGTTCGAAGGGATATTGGAAGCGATCGGCTGACGATTTGAGCGGCCCTTGAAAGCGATGCTCAAGCGCGCACACGGAACGGGGTGAAGTCCGTGTCGGTGTCGTAGACGTCCACTCCCTCCTGCCGCTTCAGCCAGGCCACGGCCGCGTAAGTGACCGGCGTCAACAGCGCTTCCCAAGCGACCTTCAGCGCGAACTGGGTGAGGAGCACGGTAAGAAGCGTGTCGCTGTCCCAGACGCCGTAAAAGGCAAGCGGATAGAAAATGAGGCTGTCGATCCCCTGCCCCACCACTGTCGAGCCGATCGTGCGGGTCCAGAGGTGCCGGCCCCTTGTCCAGACCTTCATCTTCGCCAGGACGTAGGAATTGGCAAATTCGCCGGCCCAAAAGGCCGCGATCGAGGCGAAGACGATACGCGGCACCTGTCCGAACACCTGCTCGTAAGCGGACTGGCCGGTCCAGCCTTGGGCGGGCGGCAGCGCCACCACCACGAAGAACGCCATGAACAGCAAAGCGGCAAAGCCCGCCCAGATGCAGCGGCGGGCCCGGCCATAGCCGTAAACCTCGGTGAGGACGTCGCCGATCACGTAGGAGATTGGAAAGAAGAGGATGCCGGCGCCGAACGGCCAAGCGCCGATCCCCGGCAGGGTGATCACCGCGACCTTGCCGGCCCCAGGACGTTGGAGAGAAGCAGGATGGTGACGAAGGCCGCCATCACGAAATCGAAATAAAGCAGCCGCGCTCCGCTCAGCGCCGCCTTTTCGACGACTCCTGGCTTTCCCCCTTCCATGGGCAGAAACTAGCGGTGTTCCGCTCTGCTGGAAACCACGCTAAAGCCACACGCACGCGCCCGTAGCTCAGCTGGATAGAGCACGAGCCTTCTAAGCTTGGGGTCGCAGGTTCGAGTCCTGCCGGGCGCGCCACCCAGTCCACACTTCCGCCAAACTGAGCAGATATCGAGTGGCAGCCGCCAAAAGTGGCGCAGTTCTGCGCGGTTTCGGCAGAGCGCCTGCGGAGTGTGGTGCCAAGAGACACCTGCAACTGCCGTTCCTCTGCGAAATTGTCCCCGGCGTCTCGATTCGCCATTTTCGTGGCACCAAACGGCATTGGCTCCAAAAGGATCCTGCCGCCATGGCTCACCCTATGTTGGGTTCAGCCGAAGCCCAAAAGCTGTCGCTGCTGATCCCAGCAGAGTGGCAGCTCCTGGATACGCTTAAGCTTTCGGACGCCTAGCTCATCTGGATGCTGGCCCTCGAGGATCGCGCTGGTGATATCCGGTGCCAGATAGCTGAACTTCGCAAAACGAGTGAGCTCGCGCCGCCGGCCAGCTGCGATGTCACCGATCTTCATCAGTTCATCACGAGCCTCGTGAGCGCGGGCTAAAAACTCGATGAGGCGACGATCCAGTCTTGGTCGTCGGCCGCCCGGCGGCACAAATATCAATCTCAGCTCAGAGCCACGGCTGATGACGCGCATCACCATCGCAACGGGGAGCCGCTCGTCTGCGCAGTCGATGGGTGCGCCGATCTGGCGCATCAAGCGATCCGCAGAGCAGCTGGCAGTGATGCGCTGCGCTTCGACCGTGATCTGAAGATCGAGCTTGTGAAGTATTTCTCGGCAGCATCCGACCTGCTCGTCCCGCACCCGCTCAGCCAGCTTCCGTAACGACACCATCGCGTGCTTGAGCTCCGAACCCTGGAGCTGCTCAGAATGGCTCCTGAGTGACTCGGCACCTTGCAGGACATCTGCAACGGCAGTGCGCACCGTCTGTTCAAGCCCAGCTGCAGGCACCCGCAAGACCCGCCCCGCAGGAGTCCCGTCGCCGGGCACGGCTATGTTCGAGACATAATAGCGATAACGACGGCCAGCTTTGTTGGCGTGGCTTGGAGTCATGGGACGATCCTGAGCATCCCGGATCATGCCTGCAAGCAGGCTCACATGACGATATCCACCTCCAGAGCTGCGCTGCGCTGCATTTTGCGCCAGCAGCGCCTGCACCTCTTTGAACAGGATCGGATCTACGAGCGGCTGGTGCTCGCCTGGGTAGCTTTTCTCGTGATGGACGATCTCTCCAAGATAAACACGGTTCTTCAGGAGATGATAAAGTGGCCCTTTGGCGAAACTTCCGCCGCCGCGGGTGCTGCCGTCCCGCATTTGCTGCACCTTAGTTCGGATGCCGCGACGCTCCAGATCCTTGATTAGCTCCCGAACGGAGCCGAGCTCGAGATAGCGACGCATGATGAGCCGCACAGTCTGGGCTTCAGCCCAGTTAACGATCAGCTTCCGATCTCGTGCATCGTAACCGAGCGGCACCGTGCCGCCCATCCAGATGCCCTTTGCCTTTGAGGCAGCGACCTTGTCCCGGACGCGCTCCGAGATCACCTCCCGCTCGAATTGGGCAAAGGACAGCAGCACATTCAGCGTCAGCCGGCCCATGCTTGTCGTCGTGTTGAACGACTGGGTGATCGACACGAACGAAGCCCCTGCCCCATCGAGCGCCTCCACTATCTTGGCAAAGTCGGTGAGGCTTCGGGTGAGCCGATCAACCTTATAGACGACTATGACGTCTACTTTTCCCGCTCGCACATCTGCAAGCAGGCGCTGGAGACCAGGACGCTCCATGTTACCGCCCGAATAGGCGCCATCGTCATAGCGGCCGGCGAGGAGGGTCCAGCCTTCCTGGCGCTGGCTCTGAATGTAAGCAGCGCAGGCCTCATACTGCGCATCCAGACTGTTGAACTCCTGGTCCAGCCCCTCCTCTGTGGACTTCCTCGTATAGATTGCGCAACGCACCTGTCGGATCAGCTTTGCGCTGCCACTTGGGCGGGAGCTACGCCGCATCACGATCAGCCTTTCGCACTAAACGCTTGCTCGTTAGGCCGAAGAAGCGAGGGCCCGACCAGGCGGCGCCGGTGATATCGCGCGCGATTGCCGTCAACGAGCGGTAGCTCCGATCCCTGTAGGAATAGCCGTCCTCCAGCACCAGCACATGATGCGTGCGGCCATGCCAATCCCGAGCCAGTTGGGTCCCTGGCCGGAGCCTAGCCTGCGGGTTGGGTGCTTGCCCGCGGGCCAGCTGCTTCCTTGCTTCGGCAAGCTGCCGTGCAGTCGCCAGCAGCATCCCGCCATGCACCTGCTCCTGGAGCCGATAGGCCACTCCCCTCGCAAGCATGTCTTTCCCGAATGCAGCAGGCGCCGGAGAGCCCACCACCTGCTGCCACTCCAGGCGGAGCTGGGCTGACGATGGGACAGCTGGCTCGACTTCAACAGGAGCAACGACTGACTCCGGCACTAGCCCGATGGCCTGACGCCCCGCCGCGGTGATCGCGAGTCCGAACTTCCGTGCGCCCTCTTCGCGCCAGATCTGGTCCGGCCCCGTCACCTCCGCCTCCTCTACGACGCCTCGCTTGAGGAGAGCCGCGAAGGTTTTCTTGAGTTGCGCCTCGGCGCCGGCAGTCTCCGGTGCTGGCAACAGGCTGCCATCGATGCGCTGGCTCGCATTGGTGAGCAGAAGGATCTGAATGCTGGTGAGCTTCGTCATGGGTGGTGTGTCCTTATCGGCGAGCAGCACCATCGCTGCTCCCACCGCCCAGAGCCCTGCCGGTCAGCCGGTCAGGGCAGCCGCCGCCCCTCATTCCAGTGGCGACTCACGGGCACAGCAATGCTTCCCCTGGCGCCGAAGTCGAGCACTATATCTGACGCCCTCGCAAAGCTGCGTATGGACTTGCGGGCGCCCGGCCGCCTTCGTCGTGGCAGACGTGGAGCGTGAGTTATGGATCAGGCCTTAGAAGACCTAGTACGGCAGCTTTGCACACGGATCGGCATGATCATGGAAGACGAGGCGCCTACCGCATTAGTCTTCGATCCAGCGGCCGCGCTGACTGAAGCTGAGCGCTTGGATCGGCTCGCGGAGACTGGCCGCGCCATTACTTTGATCGCTGAGGCGGGCCAGATTCTAGTCCTCAGAGCGAAGTGAGTCTGCTTCGCGCCAATCTCGGTCATTGAGGCCAACTCGCCAGACACCGAAAAGCGGACGTCAGTTATTGGTCGCTTCGAGAGCCACGGTGTATGAGTATCCGGAACGGCAGGTCCGATGGATCTATGAGGGTTACCTTCAGTTAGCAGCCGTTCCGGTCGCGCGGCAGGATGAGGCGGACGAATTCCGTAGCATCGTTCGCATCCGGGTGGCCAACGACAGGGGCGGTCGCCCGCTTCTCTCACCCAGTTCGTATTTACGCGCTTTGTCGTTAGGCCAGCAATCTGGGCACGGCAAATTCCACGCTTTGTAGGGTCACGATGCGACCCTGAGATGCAGAACTAAGTCCAGCAGGGGCCACTGCGCGGGGTCCGTCCGCGCTACATCGGCGATGGTCGAATTGTGGACAGGATCGGCATCGAACGCGATCCTCCAATTGCCAAAAACCGGCCTGTTCCGGATTTTGCCTCGGTCGTGCCATCGCAGATCCTCCGTCACGTGCGTTATGTGAGTGATTGATATTGCATCGCGCTCCTCCTGGCGTGGGACAGCTGGATCGGCCGTGTCAGCCTCCTCGGGAACCTCGATCGTCGCCTGGTACCGCCAGTGCGGCTGCTGCTCCCTGGTCAGATTAGTGGACAGGGCGATCGCGAGAAGCCGAGCACGTCGCTCGTTCCATTTGTGCGGGAGGAACATTCGAGGGAAAGCATTCAGAGAAAAGCTCACCTCTCGGCTCGCCCTGAGTTGATCCATAAGATCCGGGACTAGCACCAGGTTTCCCTCACCTCCCGCTTGGGTGGGCATGCCGAGCGAGAGGGAAAGTTCGTAGACGCTTTCAGCCGAGCGGACACTTTCGACATCGCGCAGGATGAGGCGGTGCCACATGCACCAGTCATCGAGCAAACGCGCGCCGGAGAACTTGGCGTAGCCGCCGAAGCCTGCTCCGGGCACGCGGTAGCGATCCATTCCTGCCTTTCGGCGTCCGATCAGAACCGCTCGCGAGCGATGATAAAACGAGCCGACATCGAGCCGCATCTGCGCCTCGAGCTTGTTTCTCCGCTCGGTGAAGTTGAGTGGGCCGCCTGGCTTGGCGTGCTGCTCTTTCAGCGCCGCAACGGCCGATTTGGTCACCTCTGCGCGCTTTTCAGCTGCGGATCTGACCGCGGGCGTCACCGGGTTCGCCCGAGCCAGTTCCAGATCAAGTTCTGCGTCTGCCGCATCAAGGGCCGCTATATAGCCAAGGCCTGCCTTGATTCTCTCGGCTTCGATGGCGTTGATCTCGCGCCGAAAGGACAAGAGCCTGTCTAGGACGACGGTAAGGTCGCTCAGGTTTTGTTCCAAGTCGTAAGGGTCGATGGCCATGAACTCGGCAGCATTGACGAGGGCCCTCTCCACCTCGTCTAGGTCTGCGAACTCATTGGCTTCCAGAGGATTGGTTCGTTCGATCTCGATTAATCTATCGAACTCCTCGTGGAGCACGAGACGAGAGTCGGGTCGATGGGCGTCAAAAGCCTCCGCGATGACCCTGTCCACGTCGTAATCGGGTTCGGTATCCCGCAACAGGTCGGAAAACTCGGCTCGGCGTTGAAAGAGATTTTCGACGGTTCCCATGCCAAGCTCCCCTAAGCATTCATCGTTTCTGGAGCATCTGCCTTATCCGGACGGTAGCGATCTTCGAGCGCGCTTCCGTCGAAAAAATCTGACGGACCGCTATCGCGCGGTCCTCGATCACCGTCCCCGTCGTTCAACTTGATCCTGCCCGACGCCACGTCGTTGATGAACTTGATCGTGACTTCGACCATGAATTCTTCATGGGTACCAAGTCCCGACAAGTCGCTGCCCGCCTTTGCGCCGGCCAGATTGTTGTTGATGTCCATCGTCCGATCGGCCTCGTCATTGCTTCCAAATGCCTCCGACAGGTATCCGAACAGGGACGCAGCATTTCGTCCAAGCACCTGGGCGAGCATCGCGTTGGTCACGTAATGGCGATACGCGTCGCCTTTGCCGCCGCGCATACGGGTATCGAGCAAGCCGGTCGGCGCCTTCGAGTTCAGATGGTCCTGCCATCGCTCACGGGGACTGCGCGACCGCTCCGAACCTTCGCCCCGGCGCGCGTCGGGCGAGGTCGCCATCGTCGCTTCGCTTACCCTGATGAGAGGAGGCTGATCCTGCATAAGCTAATCTAGTCTGTGAAAACGCCTGACGATAGGTTCAAATACCGTCGCTCGTCGAGCGATGTATTACGCTTCGCGCTTTTCGTCAGTTCGACGTGAGCGCACGCTCGCGCCAATAGCAACACCGGTCGCCTCGCACCGATGCCGACTGTGCCCCACCCTCCCGAGTCGTGCACAACTCTACATCGAGCAAACGCGACAAAGTGAGTCTGCTTGTCAACAAAGTTTGATCGAGAGCAGTAGGTCTGCTCTCGGCCGAGGCTGTGTGGAAAGTCTCTGTTCTGGTAGTCTCTGGCATCGGGCTGGAGGTGGCCAATGGCAGGCTATGTCGAGGGTGTAGATCGTGGTCAGGCGACGCTCTTTCCTGACCGGCTCGAGGATTTCGTCGACGAGCAGAACCCGGTCAGGGTGGTCGATGCTTTCGTCGATGCGCTTGATCTTCGCGAACTCGGCTTTGCCCGATCGGTGCCAGCGACAATGGGGCGGCCCGGCTATCATCCGGCGGTGCTTCTGAAGCTCTACGTCTACGGGTATCTCAACCGGATCGCCTCAAGCCGGCGGCTTGAGCGCGAAGCCTCACGCAATGTCGAGCTGAT
Organism: Pseudomonadota bacterium; assembly: GCA_030773375.1. GTDB lineage: Bacteria > Pseudomonadota > Alphaproteobacteria > Sphingomonadales > Sphingomonadaceae > Allosphingosinicella. Next base: position 30,032 of record JALYNE010000002.1, on the reverse strand, counting down.
GTGGCTGACGGGTCGTCTGGCGCCTGACCATAAGACGATCGCCGACTTCAGGCGCGACAACGGCAATGCGATCCGCAAGGTATGCGCGCAGTTCGTGCTGCTGGCTCGCAAGCTGGGGCTGTTTGGCGAGGCGGTGGTCGCAATTGACGGCTCGAAGTTCAAGGCGGTGAACAACCGCGACAAGAACTTCACAGCGGCAAAGATGGCTCGGCGGCTGGCCGAGATCGAAGCGGCGATCGGGCGTTACATGGCCGAGATGGACGGTGCCGATGCCGCCGAACCTGGCGGCGAGGCCAAGATCGAGCATCTCCAGGAGAAGCTGGCTGCGTTGCACGCTCACATGGCAGAGCTCAAGGCCATCGACGAGCAGCTGCGCGCCGCGCCTGATGGCCAAGTCTCGCTCACCGATCCGGACGCGCGCTCGATGAACGCCAGAGGCTCAGGGATCGTCGGCTACAATGTGCAGGCGGCCGTTGACGCCGAGCACCATCTCGTCGTCGCACATGAAGTGGTGACGACCGGCAGCGATCGCGCGCAGCTCAGTGCCATGGGCAAGGCTGCCAAGGACGTGATCGGCTGCGACAGCCTCGAGATTGTGGCCGATCGTGGCTACTATAGCGGACCGGAAGTGCTGGCATGCGAGACAACCGGGATCTCCGCCCATGTCGTCAAGCCCGTCACCTCGAACGCGGCCGCCGACGGGCGCTTCGGCAAGAGCGACTTCAGCTACGATGCCTCGCGCGACAGCTATCGCTGCCCCGCCGGGGAGGAGCTTACCCATCGCTCAACTGCCAACGAAGACGGCCAGACGATCCGCCTCTACTGGACGAACGGTTGTGCGGCTTGTGCGCTCAAAGCCCGTTGCACCACCGGCTCCCAGCGGCGGGTGCGGCGCTGGGAGCACGAGCATGTGCTGGAAGCGATGGAAGAGCGGCTCGCCCGAAGGCCTGAGCTCATGCGGCTCAGGCGATCTACCGTCGAGCACGTCTTCGGCACGATCAAAGCCTGGATGGGAGCAACGCATTTTCTGATGCGCGGATTGAAGAACGTGCGCACCGAGACGAGCCTGCAGGTGCTCGCCTTCAACCTGAAGCGGCTGATCACCATCATCGGCATTGCCCCGCTACTGGCCGCAATCAGAGCTGCCTGAGCCCGATCTGACACTACTTCCGATCAGAAAACCCGCCAAAAGCTGGCCTAGGCGCTCTCCGCGGGCTCTTTCTAATCGGCTGGGGCGAAGAACGGAAAAAATCGACCTACGCCGTAGGTCGGCATGCCAGAACACGCGCCAGCGAGACTTTCCACACAGCCTCGGCCGCGAGCAGAAAGTCTGCTTTTGCCGCCCGACGGAAAAGAGCGGACATTCAGAGGTCACATCCGCTACGGCTACCGTCGTTATGGTCCGTCCGAACCGGTTCAGCGGGCCCCGCTTGTGCAGGATCTGGTCAAGCAAATTAGAGAACACGAAGAGGTCTCTTTGCCGATACGAGATCAGGACCAGAGATGGCCAAAAGGCCCGACACCAAAACTGAACTAATTGCTTGGAGAGCATGCCAGTATCCAAGCCGTCTCAATCACTTTGAGCTATACCTCAGCTGAGGCGAAAAAGGACTGGCGATTCCACGCAAAACTCAAAATCGGCTGATCGCTATGGCTCTTAAGTGCTGTTGGCTAACCTAGGAGCTTTGAAAGATGGTCCCAAATGGATGACAAGCACGACGTTGATCAATCGGCCTTTGAAAGGCGCCTGGCATCTTCAGTTTAGTCCCGATCCATTGGTAAATGGAGCGGCCGATGACATTCGACGTCTTCACCGCGCTCAGTGGCCGATCAATGACGTGCAAGTGCACCTTCGAGTTATCGGACAGCGGCGGGAGTGAACTGCCATTCCTCCACATTATGAAAGGTTGTCTGCCGGTCCGGCCTCTGCTGCAGCGATGTCTTAGATGTTCAGCGGAGTTGTCTTCTGTCGAAGAGCTGTGGAGGGCCGCTGGTAGGTCCTGCTATCTGCGCATGACTCCGTGCCTGAGTTGCTTGACTGTGGGCGCCCTACGGGATGTCCTTCCGCGGCTAACGCCCACTCAGTTCATTTCGGAGGCAATTCCGATCGAAGGATAACAAAAGATGGTGTAAACTCAAAAATCGTTGTTGCGTTGCGTTTGAACCAGCCGATTCGCTAACGGGGGCTCTCATGCGTGTAACTCTCGCGCTCACCTTGGCATGTCTTGCCGGCTGCGCCGGCACTGTGGTCACCCCGGTCAAGGATGGGAGTGACGTCGCCTCGAAGGGCTATGCGGATGAGGACGTCGACGGCATTCGCTACTACGAGTCGGCGCCGTTTCTGCTCGTATACTCGGATGGAAAAGGCGGCCTTCAGAGCCAGCTGCTGTTCCTGCCGGATCAGACGCGAAAGCGCAGCATCGATCCATATGCTTACCTCGCGTCGAACGAGTCGACGCTTGTCTTCAGCAACGGCGTGCTCACGCAAGGAAAGACGGTCGTGGACGAGACTGTTGTTCCGAAGGCGATCGTAAGTGCCCTTGAAAAGACGGCGACAGCGCTGCTGGCGGGATCGCTGAACGCAGCTGGCGCGGGCCCGACGCCCCAATTGCCCCCGCCACAGCTCTTCCGGATCGTCATCGAGAAAGATGGCGCTCGATTGGTTGGGGGACCGGGCGTCGACCAGCAGGGCCAGGTCCGGATGATCGATGTGACGGTGTCCGCTCCGGGCTCCGATGATGGCAAGCCCGCCACGAAAGGCGAGAAGCCAAAGGAGGACGAGGAATGAAGCGGCCCCTCTCTCAGCTTTGTGCGGCCGGTGCGCTCCTGACGACCGGCGGATGCGCAACGTTCGTCGACAGCGAAAAGTTTGACGGGATCAACCAGGGCATCGAATATTCGCTCCCGATCCCCTTCATCCGAGTCACGCCGCAGCCCAACGGGACAATGGCGGTTTCCATTGAATATCTACCCGACCCCGCGAACACTTATGTCATCCGTTCCTCGTCCCGGCTCTCATCCTACACGCTGGACGTCCAGAGGGAGAATGGGATGCTCAAGCAGGTGTCCCTCAACGCCAAGTCGGACGCCGTGGCGGCGGCGGTGGTTGAATCGGCCGGCAACGTCATCAAGGCCCAATCGGACGCCGAGTTCAAGGAGCAGGAAGCTGCAGCCGCTCTCGTGAAGGAGCAGGCGAAGGCGCTCTCGGACGCGCAGCTCGAATATGATGTCGCCAAAGCGAAGTACGATCTGCTGGTCGCCAAAGACGCCGGAGATGACAAGGAACTGGAAGCCGAGCTTGCCATGGCGGCAGCGAAGGCCAAGCTCGACCGGCTCCAGGGCAACGCCAGCGGCGGCAATCTCGTGGGCGGCAACGTTGCCGCCATGAACACCGCAGCCCTTCAATCTGCCGCTCCCGTGCTCTTCCAGGTGGTGCCTGCAAAGGAGCTGATCAACGGAAAGCAATGGCACAGCGTTAGGCTTGTGGCCGTTGAAGGCCCGCGCTTTCTGCCAACTTCGTTGGCGGCCAAGCCCGAGGCGCAGCCGGCCGCATTCACGCTTGAACCGCTCGATGGAGGCGTCGTTCGGGTGCAGGCTAACCAGCCGGTTCAGTTGAGGCTCGTTTCCAGTCGGCCATTTACCGGTGTTCGGGCGGGATCCATCACGTTGAAGGAAGTAAGCAGCGACCGTGAACTTGCCGCGCAACTGATCGAAAATGCCGTTCGCGATCCGGCGGCGGACAAACCGACGCTGATCGTGACCTTCGATGGCGATATCCCGGCAGGAGTCTATTTCTTCAACGCCGCCTTAGAGCAAGCCTCCGGCGAACCCATGCGAGCGGCTGCGATACAGGTCGTCGTCCAACGGTGATCACCATCCAATGCCTGCTAGCCCGGATGACGGACGCAGTGGGCGTGCCGGCCTTTGTGCAGGCGGGCGGGGGCGTGCTTCAGAACGTCTTCCAAGCGTCTTCGAATAACGACATTTCGTTGGTTGTTAACACCAGCGGCATTGCCACCCCGTTAGCCGGTCACCAGCAAGGCTTCTGGGCTTACGACCTCCACGTCGCGACCGTTCAGCTCACCAGCAATCCTCCGCCGCCCGGCCCAGCGCAATCGATAGCGGTCTTGTTCGCCGACTATTACAAGCCATTCCCGCCGGCTCTCGGCGTGATGTTCGACCGCGGCTTCGACCCAGGAGATGATCCGAGCAGCGATCCCGTTTTCCGGCAGCGGCCACGTGAGGGCTGCGCCATCTTCCTGAAAGCCATCGCTAACCTCCGCAAGACGCCGAACCAGGCTCAGCAGGAGGCGCTCTTCACAACGATCCACGAGATGGGCCACCTCTTCAATTTACAGCATCGAGTGACGCCGAAGCCCCACTTCATGTCGCAGAGTTCGCCGCTCGGCGCCTACGACCAAAATGCCTACCATTTCGTGGGTCCGGACAGGAACGCACTCGCTCATTGTTCGAGCTCGAAGCACGTCTGGCCCGGCGGCGAGAAGTTCAAGGATACTTCGGATTTTGCCAATCTCAACGTCGCGCGCCGCCGCGCCACGCCTCCACCGGAATTCGGCCTGGAGCTGATCGTGTCGATGGGCCAACGCGAGTTCTGGCGCTTCGAACCAGTGGAACTCGACGTGGCTTTGCGCGTCGCAAGCGGGATCGATCGACGCTTCCGCGTGCCAGACGCGCTCGACCCCGGATATGAACAGTTCGACATCTGGATCGAGGAGCCCTCGGGCGAGCGACGACGGCTTCACTCCCCGCGCCATTATTGCGGGCCGATCAAGACCCGCACGGTGACGCCTTCGCGGCCCTTCCGGCGCGACATCAGCCTTTTCGGCCAGTCGGGCGGGTACACCTTCCGCCGGGCAGGTCCACATAGAATTTGGGCGGAGTTCAGCCCTCGGCAGGGCGTTCGGCTGCTCTCGAACGATCTTGAGGTCAACGTCAGGGAACGCTCCTCCACGCGAACCTATGAACTCGCCCGTCGCGTGCTTACCGCATCGCCTCGAGCCAGGCTGCTCTATCATCGCCTGCCGCGTGGGAATTTGCGCCAATTACAGCTGCTCACCGACTATGCCGACAGCTCGCCGGAACTGGGCTCTGTCGGCTCAATTCGTTATGCCGTGGGACGCTCGCTCCTGCTTTGCCCCACCGAGGACGAGCGATCCAAAGAGCTGGCCGAAGAGCTCCTTCGACGGGCGGCGGACAATCCGCTGATCGGAGAGCATCAGCGGGAGCTTGCCACAGCGGCCACCCGGCTGAAGGGATAACCGCACCCAAGACCGAGCTCATGGGTGGTCGGTAAACTGAGCTTTCAGGTACTGAAAGGGCGCTTGCGGCATGTTTCAGATCACGCTCATTCATGGCACATGGGCGCGGGGGCTTCCGCTACTCGCCAGGATGCGCGCAGCGCATCGCGCAAAATGGTGCAATGAGGGCTCGTTTTTCAGAAGTCGACTCGACTGGGAGCTTGAGCGCAAAGGCATTCAGTACGCGGTGGATACTTTCGAATGGTCGGGCGCGAATTCCTTCATTGCCAGGCATGATGCCGCACGCGATCTCGCCGAGCGGCTCGCGGCCTCGGACACTGGCCGGCGCCACGTCCTCATTGCGCACAGCCACGGAGGTAATCTGGCGCTCCTAGCTTCGCAGATCATGACGAGCCGGGGCTGGTCCAAGCCGCCTTTGTCGGTCATCACCATCGCGACGCCGTTCATCCATATCCGCCACGAGAAGGAGGAGCGTTGGCTCAAAATCCTCGGGGTTTATCTCAGCGCCTGCCTCGCAGCATTATGGCTACATCTCCGGATATTCGATGCTATGGGTGTGCCTTGGATGCCGCTGACCTCCGGCTTGGTCTTCTTGAAGTTTCTACTCGGAGGAAGCTTGATCTTTCTCCTGATCTTCGTCTCCGTTGCCGAGCGCATATCCGACTGGTCGGAGCGCATCGCCGGCGCCGGCTTCTACGGCGAGGCGGACGGACTGGCCGATCTGTTCGTGCTGCGTGGAACGGAAGATGAAGCTAGCATGGTGCTGGTGCTCGGCCTGATCGGCGTGCGCCTCTCCGACATCAGTGGGCTGCTAACGACGCTGGCATTCACTCTCCTGTTCATCCTTTTCATCGTCCTTGCCGCAGCCTCAGCCGCGCTTGCCTATTTCGGCGTCGAAGTAGCGGAGTCCTCGCTCCGCTTCGTTCTTGCCGGCGAAGTCCCTGTCAGGACCCTGTTTGATTTCGCTTCGTGGGTAGGCCTTGGGATGGTCGCCGCCATGTTCCTTCCTGGTCTGTTCAAATGCGTGTTCGGACGCGAGCTGCTGATCGGTACCGCCGCCCTATCAGTCACCGCCAATTCAGCGCCGGATGTGGCTTCAAAGGCATCGGTCGTGACGCTCGGCCGAGGAGGACAGGGAGAATCGCCGCTCCTGCATGCCTTGTACGATCATCCCTATTGCGCGTCCGAGATCGCCAACTGGCTCGCTGCAAGAAACGGCGTCGACTGACCGATGCGGTTCCGCCTCGGAGAGGACCAACAGGCGGATGTCCTCACAACCTCGCGCGGCGTTGCTTCTCGAAGCCGGCCGAAAATGCGGATAGGTGTCTGCGCCAACCGAGCCGTGCAACGCTCCCGCCGTGCGCGTTGGACAAGTCTGTTATCTTTCGACTCGGGACATTGGCCGATCAGTTGAATAAGCGTCCGCTAAAGGGAGAGGCGCGGCCTACGTCTGATGACCGGGATTGGCGCTAATCCGAATAGCCGAAGTTGGCCGGAACGCGAATGTCCGCTATCGGCGGCCGAACTGGCAAAGCGGACATTTCCTCGCCGCGATGGGTCGTCCGGGATGCGCCCTTTGCTGCCATCAACCCGCCCCGAGGCAAGCGTCCGCCAAAGCGCCATTTTAAGCCGTTCGGCGGCAAGGACGCGAGCGTGGTTCTGACAGGAGCGACCAATCGAATGCGGGTAAGCCGACGTGCGGCGGCGCGCCGGTTTCCGTCGTTCGTGTCGCGCGACGAATCCCGCGGGGCGCCGGCGTGCGATGCTGGCTCTCTCACGAGCCGGAAAGCCAGCGACAACTCGTCGAGCTGGATCTCGACCGAGCGGAAGGCTAGCCGGCGCCGGAGACGAAGGCCGGCGACGACGCTTCCTGAGGGTTGCATTCTGGGCGGATTAACGCCCGGAGCGGTTCAACGGTCGGATCGGAGAGGGTGGCGACTAACCGTGTGCGTCAGCGCCCGCGGTTGACGTTGTCGCGCGTCAAGCCGTCGGGATTGTCCCTAGCGTATTCGCGCCCGTTCACCTTCACCACGTGCGCGCCCGGATGCTTCCCGCGCTTGATCTCAGCCACCACGGTCCGGCGCGGGACGTTCTTCCGGGCGCAAATGTCGTAATGCTCGTTGCGGCCGCCGGGGCCGTCGTTCCGTCCCTTGATGCGGGTCATACGGGTTCAACTCCTCCTCAGGCGGCCTTCGGGATGGACGCCTCTCGCAGGATCTTGCGAACCCTCTGCTGGTCGAGCACACCGATGCCCATGACCGGCACCTGCTCCGCGGCGACGCGGTTCGCCAGGTCGTCCATCTCCAGCGAGATCGCGAGGAGGCCGTCGAACTTGGCCGGCGTGTCGAGAATCGCGCGCGAGCCGTCCGGCGTGCGCAGGAGCTTGGCCTCCGCCTGGTTGCGCCAGGCCCAGTCAAGGAAGCGCTGCGTCTCGTGCAGGATGGCGAGGTCGTGGGTGTAACCCGCGAGGAGTGCGCCCCGGTCCGCATGGTAGAGCAGCGCGGCGATGTCGAAGCTCGGCAGCTTGCAGGCGTTGGTCTGGTCGTCCGCGTCGTTCTTGACGTTCTTGGTCAGGCGGATCGCCTTCTTGAGGCCGCCGAGCACGGTGGCGTCCGCATCGTGCACACGCTTGATGTGCAGGAAGGGCAAATTGTCGATCGTCGTCGGCACCTTCTTGTTGAGGATGGTGACGCCGCGGTCGTGCTCCTGCCGCGACGCCTGATAGGCGACGGTGTCGAACCAGTGAGACGGCACGACGTCGACGGGCCGCTCGAGGGAGCCGCCCGACAGGGCGATGCACTTGCCGCCCGAACAGTCGACGGTCGCGGCCGGATAGGCCGCCTTGAGCAGCTTCTCGGCCTCGCCGCGCAGCTGGATGAGACAGCCCATGGAACTGAGGGTGGTGCGGGCATACTGGCCGGCGAGCGGGCCGGCGGACGCGTAGGTCAGCATGCGCAGGTCGATGGTCAGGAGGTCGACGTCGCTCACGCCGCGGATGTGCACGTCGAGCGGCACGGAGCCCTGAAGCCGGAAGGTCACCGACATCGAGAGGCCCTTCTCAAGCTGCCGGCCCACGCGCACCGCGGTATCGACCGACTTCTTCGTGCCTTCGGCGTCGACAGCCTCCATCGCCCCGAGCGCGTAGCGGGTGTGGGGCTTGCTCGACCGCTTCTCCCAGCCCTCGGTCACCAGCGCCTTGGCGAGCACCTCGTCGCGCGCGGCAGTGGCCACCCGCTCCAGCCTGTCCGTCCCCTTGCGGCGCGTCCTCAGCCGCGCCAGTCTGTCTTCGATGTTGCGCGACATCAGCCGTCCTCCCTTTCAAGCGTCATGGTTCCGAAGGTGTTGCGGCCGCGGCCGTTGAAATATTCGCCCGTCGCAAAGCGGCCGTCCGCAGCGAAGGTCAGCTCGGCGAAGCCGTGGTGGGCGGAGAGCTCGCGCTCTCCGATCCGCGGGTGATTGCGGTAATGATACATGAGCCTGTGGCCGGCGGCGGCGTCGTGGATGAGGGCGGCGGCGACGCTGTCCGAGCTGGACTGCGCGGTCTGCAAGTGAACGCGGATGCGGTCCCAGCTCTGCACGATCGTTGCCGTGCCGCTCCACGGACGCGGCGGGTCCTGATCCTTGCCCAAGCCCTCGCACGACCACTTGCCCGCGAGGTTCGGCACGTTCAGAAGGCGGCCCAGCGGCCCAAGCTTCCACAGCCACTTCTCGAAGACGAAGTAGAGGGCCGCGTAGACGGCGCCCGCGCCAAACGCGGCAAGCACCACCGGCGGGAGCTTGGCGTCAACGCCGAAGGTGTGGGCGAGGTCGACCAGGGTGAGGAGAAGGAAGACGGCCGCAGCCGACACCAGCGCGGCGACCTGCTGCATCCAGCGCCCCACATGCGAGCGGTTGAAGCCGCCCACCAGAGCATATTCGTGGTCCAGAGCCATTGCGCCGTCGTTTCCCCCTTCGCCGCACCCGGCCGGTCCGGTCGCGATTCGGGCAAACTTTAACGATTTTTACAAAACCAAGCAACTTAGTGCACACGTCACATGCACTTTTTGTTGGTATGCGTCAGTAGTCCTCGATCGTTGCCCGTTCGCCGGATAAGCGTCGCACAGTGCTCAAGCCAAAACTGTTGCCGGTGTCGTCGAAAAGCTGACGGAATGCCTCCACGTCACCGCTCCGCGGCGACCGCGGATCTCCCCAAGTGTCGAGGAATGCCTCGAACATCTGGAGACGGCCGGCATCAGCGGACGGCTCCTCCTTCGCGCCGATCAAGTCAGCGACCGACGGGTCACCGGAGAAGCTCACCAGGTCGGAAGTCGCGAAGTTCGGACCGCGTACGCGCATGGCCCGCGCAATGAGGATCGTTCGGACGGTCCAGGCGGTGCGGCGGTCGACCAGGCCTACTGCGTCCAAGGCGGGCCAATTCGCGATCACGAAGCGTCCGAGGTCGGTCGCGCGGCGGATGACGTCGTCCAGATCCGCGGCCGGGACATAGGCGGCCCGCAAACCGCCCAGGAGGTCGTCCGGATCATGGAGCGGCTTCGCCTCAAGGACGATGTGGGCGACGAACAGATCACCGCACCGGGCCCGCTCCAGAAGGAAGTCGACGGGATAGAAGGACAGGGAGAGCTTGCCTTCGACGATCTTCCGCGGACCGGGTTCGTCGGTAAGAAGCAGCAGGTCGGTGTCGGAAGCTGGACCATGATCTCCCCTGGCGCGGCTTCCGAACAGAGCGATCGCTAGAACGCCCACGACGACGCGGCTTCGTGGGCGGCGGCCGTATCGGTCATGCCGCTCCACCCTGCAAGGCTATCACGCTCATCCGGCGCGCGGAGAGCCGCAGCTCCTCCAACTCGTCGCGGTTCAGCAGGATGAGCGGCCGCAGTTTGGGGGACTCGTCCTCGCGCGGGGCCTCCTCCAGCTTGTATGCCTGCCGGTAGTAGAAGAGCAGCGCGAGACGCGTCCGCACCTCGTGAACCTCGCCCTTGATGCCATACTCCCTCCTGACCGCCTCCCGGTCGAAGGCCGACAGCTTCGGATTCGGCACGATCTTCATCGTCGCAATCGTATGCCATTCCAGATCGTGAGCCGAATTGACGTGGGAGGGCTTCGAAGCCGCGGCGTTCGCCATCCTGGTCAGATTGAAATCGCGGAAATCCTGGTTCTCGAGATTCCAGCAGCGCGCGTGCCATCTGCGGTCCGAATAGGCCAAGGCATGCGGGGCAATCCGGCGCATGCTGGCCGGTTTGTCGCTCATCGGCCAATACTCGACTTCCAGCTCATGGTTATGGCGGATGGCGTCCATCACTGCCATGAGCACCGTCTCGTCGACCGGAGCATGCTCCAGAGAGACAATTTCGGCGGGAGGAAGGGCGTCGAACCAGCTCTGCCGCGGATCCAGCCAGCCGCGCTTCATCGCCTGCATCTGCATCAGATACCGGTTGTGCATGCCCTCAATGAAAAAAGGGCGGTAGCCGGACGCGCGGACGAACGTCTTCTGGACGCGGTCGTATTCCATGTTGCCCTCGGCACGCTCGGCGTAGCGGTCGAGATCGGTCGACGCCTGCTGCGCAGAGATCCCAAACCAGTCCATCAGATCCGCGCGGTTTATCCGCCCCTCCCAGAACAGCCGGAAGTCGATGAATTCCAGGCGGCGCTGCACGCCCCACTTCAAGCTCTCGCCCTCCGCAGGGCGATAGGCGTGCGTAGGCGCACTTTTTTTATCCATGCGAAAACTTGACCCCTGCTAGCCCGATACCTACAATTAGTGCACACGTGGCGACTCGTCAACCCGCGCCGGCCGGCCGCGCCGGACGGAAACGTGCGCACTAAACAGGAGGGCTCAGTGAGCGGCAAGAACAATGAAGGCAAGGCTGAAAAGCCCGAAAAAGACAAGCCCAAGCTCGAGGACAAGCACGTCGACGTCACGGTGATCGTCAACGGCACGCCCGAGGCGATCAAGATCAAGACGGATCACCCGCTGCGGCTGCTGCTTCAGAAGGCGCTCGAGAAGTCCGAAAACACCGGTCAGCCGCTCGAGAACTGGGAGCTGCGCAACGAGGCCGGCGGCGAGCTCGACCTCGACCTCACCGTCGAGGCGGCCGGCATCGAGACCGGCGACGTGCTCTCGGCCAACCTAAAGACCGGGGCGGCGGGATGAGCCAGGTCGCCGTCGCCTCGGTGAGCCGGGCCAAGTTCGACCGCGAGGTCGCCGCCTACCGCAGCATCGAGCCCACCTTGATTGCGCGCGGCTGGTGGCTGATGAAGGCCGAGTTCCCGTTCGTGGAAGTCGGCTTCATCACCGTGAACATGCGGCCGGCAGTGCTGCTTTTCGCGGTCCGGATCGACTTCACGGACTACGACCTCAAGCCGCTATCGGTGCGGTTCATCGACCCCTTCACGAAAAAGGTTCTGCTTGGCGGCGAGATGCCGGCGCCGCTCCTCAAGCGTGACCCGGCCATGACGCAGGAACAGGTCGAGGCGGCTCGCGCCGGCCAGGCTGAGTGGATGGCCCAGCCCATGGCGCTTGCGATGCCGGGCGAGCCCACCTTCCTGTGCCTTCCCGGCGTGCGCGAATATCACGAGCACCCCGCGCACAGCGGCGATCCGTGGGAACTCCACCGGGCATCCGGGGAAGGGCGGATGAACAACATCCTCGAGAAGGTGTGGCGCTACGGCACCGACCCGATCGCCCAGATCGGGATGGTGCTCCAGTTCCAGTGCCGGGACATCCCGCAATGAGCGGCTCGCTCCAGGAGATCGGACGGGTGCACCTGCCCCGTTCCGTGGCGGAGACGTGCCACGCGCACCTGGCGGCGGCGGGCAGCGAGCACCTCGAAGGCATGGCGCTGTGGGCCGGCGTCGCCAAAGGCGACGTCTTCGAGGTGCGCGAGGCGATCATCCCCGATCAACAAGGCATCCGGACCGAGCACGGCCTCGCCGTGACCGTCTCCGGGGACGAGCTCCACAGGATCAACATGCACCTCTACCGGAGTGGGCAACGGCTCCTGGCTCAGATCCACAGCCACCCCGGCCACGCCTTCCACAGCTCCACCGATGACGAATATGCGATCGCCACGGCGTTGGGTTCGCTGTCGCTGGTGGTGCCGAACTTCGCGACCGAACCCTTCAAGGTCCTGCGCTGCGCCACGTATCGACTGCGCCCACCGCGCTGGTGGCAGTTCACCACCCGGCCGACGTGGACCAAGGTCCCGCCCGCCAAGGCGGACGCCATGATCCGGCTCGTGGACTAGAGCCATGGCCCTGCCTGACTTCTTCGACCGGGCGCTGCAGAGCGCCTCGCAGGCGCTGCGGGACTTCGACGACGACCGCTTCACCCAGGCACTGCTCGCCCGGCCGGTCACGCTCGCCTTCGACGAGGCGGCGATCACCGCGGCGGAGGGCCGCGCGACCCTCAACCTTGCCGTGCGACTACTCGCCCGCCTCCACCCGGCCCTCGAGCTGCTGCCCCTTGGCGGCGCCGAGCACCATGTCGCTTCGCTGTCGGCGCTCGCCCGCAGCATCAACCCCGCGATCGATATCGTGGAGGCGCCCGCGGCGAAGCGGGCGGCAATCGTGATCGGCAAGACGCACGTCGACTCGGCCGTCGCCATCCACGCGGGTTCAGACCGGTGGATAGCAGCCGTCGGCACCGCCGCTCCGGTCGGATCCGCCGACAGCCTCAACCCGTTCGGCGCCGGCGCCGCCGCGTGCCTGGCGGTCGCCAACCTCTTCCGCGCGATGTTCGGGGAGTGGCTGACGAAGGCGGACACCGACCGCGACGCTCGGTTCTCGCTGCTCAACTTCGAAACCGGAGAGCGAGCCGCCAACGCCAACCTGCCCGACGGCATCGACCTGGGGCACGTTCAACTGGCCGGCGTCGGCGCCATCGGCAACGGCTTCCTTTGGACGCTGGCCAATGCGCCTGTCTTGCGCGGGACACTCGACGTCATCGACCCCGAGCCCATCGACCTCAGCAACCTGCAGCGCTACGTGCTGGCGCTGCGCGGCAACGTCGGCACGGACAAGGTCGCATTGGCCACCGCTGCCCTCGCGACCTCGGGCCTCACGGTTAGACCCTTCAAGGAAACCTGGGCCGAGTATGCGGCGCGCGGGGAGATTCTCGAACACGTGGCGGTCGCCCTCGACACCGCCCGGGACCGCGTCCAGCTCCAGGGCAGCCTGCCGCGCCGCATCACCAACGCGTGGACGCAGGCCGGCGACCTCGGCCTGTCGCGCCATGGCTTCGGTGCCGACTGCGCATGCCTCGCCTGCCTATACCTCCCCTCCGGCAAGAGGCGGAACGAGGACGAGATCGTCGCCGAGGAACTGGGCCTCGGCAACGAGCAGGCGCAGCTGATGCGGGTGCGCCTCATGCTTCACCAGGGGACGCCGGTGGACGAGCCGTTCGTACGGGAGATCGCGGCTGCGGCTGGGGTGGACGTCGAGCGGCTGCTGCCCTTCGTCGGACTGCCGCTGCGCTCCTTCCGGGCGAAGGCGGTCTGCGGAAATGCTCTTCTCAGGGCGCCCGACGGCGGCGGCGCCGACACCCAAGTGCCGCTGGCGTTCCAGTCCGCGCTCGCCGGGGTCATGCTCGCCGCCGACGTCGTCGCAGAGAGGGGCGGCCTGCGCGAGCGGCGGCCGCCGACCAAGTCAGTGCTGGACGTCCTGCGCCCGCTCCCCGAGCGGCCGTCGTTCGCCATTGGAGCCAGCCGGAACGGCCCGGCCCGCTGCATCTGCCGCGATCCCGACTGGGTGGACGCCTACCGGACGAAACACGCCGACGCGGCGTGACCGTGGCCCGGCGACAGGTTCGTATCGGATCCAAATCCACGACACAATTTGCCTCCCGCCCTACGAAATCGGGATGAAGGCGACCCCGAACCGCGGACGAACGTGCCCGAAACATAGAAACCCTCGCGAACGCCGAACCAACCCGCTTGCATAGTGTTTTAGAGAAATGTGCACGCTCCCGCATCGACACGCAGGATGCGACATCCCGGCATCGACGTAAAAAGGCACTTTCGGATTCCCCTGTGGAAATGGTCCGCCTAGGGTCCGGACCGGTGCCGGCCCACCGCCGTTAGGGGATTCGATGATCAGGCGCACAGTCATCGTCGAGGAGAAGCTCGCCGCGCGCGAGGCACGGCTCGCAGCCGCGAGACTACGCGCGCATGGCCTGCAGGCGATGAGCGCCGAGCAAGCCGCGGCCCGGTTGGCGGGCGGCCTGCTGCGCCCCATCGATCAGGACTCGCTCCGCCTGGCCATCCAGAAGGTCATTCCCAGCCTCGACCTTGGCGACCTCCAGCCGATCAGGGATCTGCCGGGCACCGCGGCCGCCGCCGCCGCGACCCTCCGCAAAGCTTGGCTCGCCGGTCTTGACCTCGTCCAAGATTCGGGCCGCCTCAGGCGTCTCGCCGAACTCGCCGTACTGGAGAGGGAGGCCCTCGACGCCTTGCCCAAGGGAATGCTGCGGCCCTGCAACCTGGTCCTGCTGGCGCTCGACCGGCTGCAGCACGCCCCCGCGCTGCTCGGCGACGTCGAGGTGCGCGGAGCGTGCAACCTTGACCCCTGTTGGCGCCCGCTCATCCTCGCGCTCGCCGAGCGGGTGCGGGTCACCTGGCACGCGGGTCCCCGCGAAGTGCCGGCCTGGCTTGATGGCACGTCCGTCGGGGTAGTCCGCACCGCTCCCGAGACCCCCGCCGTCGAGTGTGTGAGCGCGGGAACGGAGCGCCACGAGGTTACGGAAGCCCTCCGCTGGGCGCGCCGACTCGTCGCCGACGGGATCGCGCGGCCGCACGAGATCGCGATCGCCGCGGTCGACACGCGCGCCTACGACGAGTTCATGCTGGCACTGCGCCGTGAGGCCAACCTCAACGTCGCGTTCGCGGACGGAGTGCCCGCGCCGACCATGCGCGAGGGTCAGGCGGCAGCCGCCCTCGCCGACGTCCTCGCCCACGGTCCCGACCAAACCCGGATCAGGCGGCTGGCGACGCTCGCGGGAGCCGGCGGGTCCTTCTCGCGGCTGCCGCTCGGATGGCAGCGGGTTATGCCTCCTGACGCCGCGCTCGCCGACCCGGCGGACTGGCAGCGTCTGCTTGGCCGGCTGCGACCCGAGGACTGGCCGGAGGGCCGGGACGCCGCCGCCGAACTCCAGGGCATCCTCGAACTGCTGCTCAGAGGACGGCACGCCGCGGCCGAAGCAGGCGAGGCCATTTTCGAGGGAGGCGCGCTCGCCATCTGGCGGAACGCGCTGCGCCGGGGAGGGGCGGCCGGCATCGAGCGAGCGCTAAGCGAGGCGCGCGTCCAAGACGAGCACGATCCCTGCGCCTCGATCGCATGGATGAAGGCCTCCGCGCTCGCGGCGGCGCCGCGCCCATTCGCGAGACTCCTCGGCCTGAGTTCCGCCTCGTGGCCGCGTCCGGCCGGAGAGGATCCGCTAATCCCGGACCACGTCGTGCCGGCGGAGCGGCTCGAACCGACGTCCACGACGACGAAGGACCGCCTCGACTTCTCCACGATATTGGCGACCTCGGCCCGCGCCGTCGTGCTGTCGCGTCCGCGGCGCGACGCCCAGGGACGACTGCTCAGGGCGAGCCCACTCCTGCGCGGGGTAGGCCCCGAAACGCACCTGCGGCGGGACCGTCGGCCGGAGCACGCGGTCACCGAGACGGATCGCCTCGCCGGACGACCCAGCGAGTTCGCGGAGACGCCAGCCGCCCGGTCGGGTGCGCGATGCTGGAGCAATCGGCTCCGCGACGAGATCACTCCCCACGACGGTCTCGTCCGGCCCGATCATCCCGCCATCCTCGCGGCGCTTTCGCGGGTGCAATCCGCGAGTTCGCTCTCGCTGCTCGTGCGAAATCCGCTCGGCTTCGCCTGGCGCTATGGGCTCGGCCTGAAGGAGCCGGATCTCACTGTCGCTCCAATCGTGCTTCCGCCGCCGGACTTCGGCACCCTCGTTCACGAGGTGCTCGAGCGGGCCGTGGTAGCGCTCGAGGCGTCCGGCGGTCTCGCCCGCGCCACCTCGGCGCAAGCCGAGAGCGCCGTTGCCGCCGCATGCGACGAGGCCGCGGCTGCGTGGAGCGAGCGCCAGGGAACTCCGCCCGGGATCGTCTGGCAGCGGACGCTCCTCGACGTGCGCACGCTGGCGTTCGCCGCCTTGGCTCTCCGCGCCGAGCCGCTGCCGGGCCAGACCAGCCACGCCGAGGTGCCGTTCGGAGGACAACCCTCTAGGGGAGACCGGCCGGCGCCGTGGGACAACGCGCGCGAGGTCGCGGTGCCGGGCACGCCGTTCCGCATCGGAGGGTACATCGATCGCCTCGACCTCACCGGGGACCGCTCGGCCGCGCGCGTGGTGGACTACAAGACTGGCCGGGTGAAGCCGGAGAGGATCGTCCTCGACGGCGGGCGCGAGCTCCAGCGCTGCCTTTACGCCTACGCGGTCTCGAGCCTTCTAGGGTCCCACGTGGAGGTGGAGGCCGAACTCGCATACCTGAGGGGTCCCGAGCTCAGGCGGCTCGAAAACGGCTCGGTGGTGCTTGGGGAGCTGGCTCTGGCGCTCGCGGCGACGCACGACGCCATCGAGGGGGGCTTGGCGGTCCCCGGCGTCGACGCCGGGTCGGAACGCGACGACCTGCGTTTCGCGCTGCCAGCGAACGCCCTCGGGGCCTACTGCCCGCGAAAGGCCGCCGCCGCCGCGGCCGCGCTCGGACCCGCGGCCACTGCCATCTGGGAAGCCGCATGAACCCGGTTCAGCCCAGGCTCGCGGACCATGCGGCGCGCGTCGCTGCGATGACCGCACACGACCGGACCCTGCTCGTCGAGGCGGGCGCCGGCGTCGGAAAGACCGCGGTATTGGCCGGCAGGATCGTCCTGCTGCTGGCCGCGGGGGTGCCGCCCCGTTCCATCGCGGCGGTCACCTTCACCGAATTGGCGGCAGGGGAGCTGCTCGCCCGGGTCCGCACGTTCGCTGACGAGCTCCTGTCCGGCAGGGTGCCCGTAGAATTGGCGGCAGCACTGCCGGAGGGTCTGGACGAAGACGGTGTCGAGGCGCTCCTCGCGGCTTCGGCCGATCTGGACGCGATCGCATGCTCTACCATTCATGGCTTCTGCCAGCGGCTGATCACACCCTACCCGGCCGAGACGGGAATCGATCCCGGAGCCAGCGTGCTAGATGCCAGCGAAGCCGACCTGCTGTTCGAGGAGACGCTCGATGATTGGCTGCACGAAGCGCTCTCCGAGAGCGATGGCTCCATCCTCCCGGAACTGGTCTACCTCCGGGCGGAGGAGACCGTGCAGCTGGTTCGGGACGTCGCGGCCGAACTCAGGAAGGAAGGTGGCCTCGTACCTCCCCCGCCGGCGCGCAACGTCCACGAGGCGGCGGGCGATTTCATCGACGCGGCGCGAGCCTACGCGGCGTTCGCTCGGAGCGCACCCGCCGACGAACCCGAAACGCGGCGCAGGGCGGAGTGCTTCGCCGAAATGGCGGACGATGTCGAGGCGGCGGCGGCCGCCGGCGGAAGCGCCGGTCTCGCCCGACTGCTGACGGGCAAACCGCACCCAGAACTGTGCAAGGCTGACGGCGACTTCCGCGCGTTCCAGCAGAAGGGAAAGTGGGCCACGGCGGTCAAGGCGAGCGGTCTGCCGAAGGGTGAAGGGCCGGCCCTGTTCGACCAGGCGAACAGCCTCCACCAGCGCTGCTGCGCGGAATGGAAAACGCTCCTCGGCACCGCCGCCGCTATCGCGATCGCGGAGATCATCGGGGTGGCGCGCCCAGCCGTCGCCAGATATCGCGTTCGAAAGCGCGAGGCGGCGCTTCTCGACTTCGACGACCTCATCATGTCGGCGCGCGACCTACTGCGGCACCGGCCTGCGATCCGGGAGGCGCTCTCGTCCCGCTACCGGCACATACTCGTCGACGAGTTCCAGGACACCGATCCCCGCCAATCAGAGATCTTCTGGAGACTCGCCGCTGCGGCACCCGGTCCGGAGGAGACGCGCTGGCAGGACCTTCCGCTCGCGCCGGGCGCACTGTTCCTCGTTGGAGACCCGAAGCAATCGATCTACCGCTTCAGGGGCGCCGACGCGGCGGCATACCGCGAGGCACGAGAAGCCATCCTGCGAGCCGGCGAGGACGGTGTCCTCACCATCACGACGAACTTCAGGTCGTGCGCTCCGATCATAGGGTTCGTGAACGAGCGATTTCGTGCGCCCATGCAGGAGGACGGCCAGCCGGGCTTCGCCGCGCTCGACGCGTTCCATCCGGATCCGGGCGCCGGTCCCTGCGTCGCGGCGCTCGACGTCACGTGCGCGGATGCCGAGGGAAAGGCAAGTTCCGAAACCCAGCGGGACTGTGAGGCGGAGGCGGTCGCCACCCTCTGCTCTCAGCTTATCGGCCACCACCCCGTCGCCGATCGCACCGGCGGGGAGCGCCCCTGCCGCCCCGGCGACATTGCCTTACTCGCACCCACCGGCACCGATCTGTGGCGTTACGAGGAGGCACTCGAGCGCGCCGGAATCCCGGTTGCCACTCAGGCCGGCAAGGGCCTCTTCCGTCGCCAAGAGGTCCAGGACCTGATCGCGGTGACCCGGGTGCTCGTCGATCCACGCGATACGCTCGGGCTCGCCGCGTTCCTGCGCGGCCCGCTCGTCGGTCTATCAGACGAGGAACTGCTCGACCTCGCATGGGAGACGCGAATTGCCGGCATGCCGCCGAGGCTTTCCTTAGACACCGGTCCCGAGGAGATTACCAACCCGCTCGCCCAGGCCGCGCTCGCGCGGCTGCAACTGCTCCGCCGCCGCGCCAACTCGACGACGCCTCACCTGCTGCTGGTGGAGGCGGTCGACGCCCTTCGAGTCCGCCCCATGCTGATGGCGCGTCACGGTCCCAACGCCGCGCGGGCGCTCGCCAACGTCGACGCATTCCTCGATCTCGCCCGGCCGTACGCGCTCCGCGGCCTCAGGGCATTCGCCGCGGCCATGCGGACCGCGTGGGAGGAGGGCAGCGCCGCGTCAGAGGGATGGCCCGACGCTCCGGAGGAGGCGGTTGCGCTGTATACGGTACATTCCAGCAAGGGCCTCGAATGGCCCGTCGTCGTGCCGATCAACATGATGACCAGGGCGACGCAGCCGACGCGCACCGTGGTCGAGCGCGCGGAGTCCACGCTGCACATGAAGGTGCTGGGAGTGGCCCCGCCCGGACTCGCCGACGCCTTCGAGGCGGAAGACGCCGAAGCCCGGCGCGAACGCCAGCGGCTATGGTACGTCGCGGCGACGCGCGCCCGCGAACTCCTGGTCCTGCCAAGACTTAACGTGCGGTCGGGTCCGGCGAGCTGGGCAGCGCTAGTCGACCTGGGGCTCGACGACGTGCCCACGCTCGCGGCGAGAGCGGCGGTGCTGGCGCCCGAGCCCGCACCGCCCGAGCCCGAGACTCGCCAAACGCGCCAGAGCTTCGCCGCCGAGGCAAAGGCGGTCGTCGCGGCGACGGCGCGCATCCGCTGGGAAGCCCCGAGCGCGCAAGAGGCCCTCGCCACTGGAGCGGCCGAACCCGCGGCGCTTCAAGAGGCGGTCACGGACATTGCGGGCAGCGCCCGCCGCGGCATCCTTCTTCACAAGCTGATCGAAGAAATTCTGAGCGGCGAGACATCGGAGGAGCCGACGGCGCTCGCCTCGCGGGCCGGAGAACTCGCGGCCCAACTGGACGCATTGGAGCCGGTGGATTCACGGGAGATAGCCAAAACGGCCGCCAAGGCGCTCGCCCTCCCCGAGCTGCGGGAATGGCGCGCACGCCTTCTGCCCGAAATCACCGTGCTCTCGTCGACCGTCGCGGACGACGACATCGAGCGGATCGTATCCGGGGTCGCCGACGCGGTCGCGATCGGCGACGACGGACGCCCGCAGCTCGTCGTGGACTGGAAGAGCGACGTCTCACCGAGCCCCGCTACGATCGAACACTACAAGGCGCAGGTCCGGCGGTACCTGGAGGCCACGGGGGCGGTCCGGGGACTTATCGTGCTCGCCACCAGCGGCACCGCCATCGAAGTCGCATAGAGGCGGCGCCCCGCTCGCGGGCCACGACATGGGTCCGGGTGGTGTGCGCTTCCTGTCGCGCGCTGATCGGCGGGAACGGCAGGAATCAGCCACGTCCGGACATTGGGCACCCGGCCCAGCGATGTCTGGAAGGGCGCACGTCGGCCAACCGCGTTCGCCCGGGCGACGTCCTCTTTCAGGATTAGCAGATCGGCCGCTGAACGTCGGCATCTGGCGTATTGTGTTGAAATAGTCCGGCTGCCGCAGGCCGGCTGATCGAGCCTTCGCAAAAGTAGAACGATATTTTTACCAGATCGCCAGGCCTGCCTTTCTCGCAGGCCAAGTTCGCCCAATAAGAGAATAAATAACTCCGACTGCGACGGCTGCGGCGCTCGAAAGTTGGAACCGGGACCTTTTTCAACAATATCGGCGCATAGCAGACGCGATCTTTCGCCGCTTTCGCGGCTCAATCGAGCAGCCTGCCCGCAGCTACGCCAAATGGCTTCGCAAGCTTCTCGACGACTGTGATGGTTGGGTTTCGCGCACCTCGTTCAATGTCGCTAACATAGGTGCGGTGGATGCCGGCTTCGTCGGCGAATGCTTCCTGGCTCCAGCCCTTCGCCTCGCGCAGCCGCCGCACGTTGCTCCCAAGGCGCTTGCGCACATCCATGCCCCCGGATTGACGCCGCTGTCGCCGATCAATCTACAGACGATGAGTGACAAAGGAGTTGACTGCCGCCGGACGAGCAGCCCTAGTGGCGTTACTTATCGTCGACAGGTGCCCCGGAATGCGAAGCGGTTTTGAAGCATCAGATCAAAGTTTATCGTCGGGTGCAGCTTACGGAAAGCGGAGCGAAACGCCGTTCGACCACCAGGTGCGTAGGTGACGTTCGCGACCTTCTGGATCTGCTGCATCCTTGTCTCAGCCGGCCTTGCAGCATGGAAGCGAAGAAGCATCATCTTCTGGACGTTAGCCGGCGTGATCACAGGCCCCTTGGCGGCGATCCTCGTCCTTTGCCTCCGGCGCCGTAAAGCGCCCCAGCCCTATGTTCCCCCTTCCCTCGACACGAGCGGAATAAACCTGCGTCCTGGGGACGTCGTTGAAGGGCTGCGCGCGCAGATCGCGCTTCGCGAAGATGGGATCACAATCCGTCGAGATACAGAAGGGCGAAACCTGATCCTTCATGGATTGAAGGGCGAGAAGCGGATCCCCTACCGCTCGGTCACTGCCATCCAATTGCGGGTGCCTGGTGAGCTGACCTCCGGCTACATCCAGTTCTCGATTTTAGGAGGTTTGGAGAGCGCGCGCGGTATCTTTGACGCGACCACAGACGAAAACTCGGTGCTCTTTCTCTCCGAACAGACCCCGCGAATGGTGGCGCTCCGAGATTTCATCGAGCAGAGGATTGGTGGAACGCCTGCGGCGCCAGCAGTCATCAGCACGGCAGACGAACTCGGAAAGCTAGCCGACCTGCGGGACAGAGGCGCGATAGATGCTGGGGAGTTTGAGGCAGCGAAGGCAGCGCTGCTCAAACGTTAGCCCCCTCTATCCCCGTGTGACGATCTGTTCCACCTTAACACTGCCGTCCGATACCAACGCGCAGAGCCTTTTAAAACGGTGCCCACCAAGCAGGCCATCGGACTTTGTGAGGCATTCGTGTAGCCTCCACCACCTTGCGCTGCTCCTCGACCGGGAGTTGCCGGTCTCCTCGTCGCGCCAAAGCTTCTTCGACAGCCCACGTTTCCAGAGCCAGCCGCGCGGTCGGGCGAAAGCCATCCAGCAACTTGGCGATCTGGAGGGTCCGAACCGCATGCTTGAGATCCCCCGGTTCTGCATAAATGCGAAAGATGATCTGCGTGCGGATTCTGCTGTTCTTCACCGACGGCGGCCGGCTTGCCAGGGCACGCAGACTCGCGCGCGCCTCGACGCCGTGGCGCGCCAATCCCTTCGTCACGATGTGTAAGAGAAACGCGGCATCAGCACGCAACTGGCGCTCTACCCCGTTCTCTCGAATCGTCACCGTCCGGCCCAAGACTACGTCATACGGGGTTTTGCTACGTCTTCCGCGCGGCCGGCCCTTTGGGTTGCCGCTTTGTCCAGGTTTGAACTGAGATCCGACCGGCGGCCGACCTTTCCCGATATCACCTGGGTCGTCGCTCATTCCTGACCCCCGCGGGGCCAATTAACGCCTTCCGGATCTGCCGTGTGCGCTCTGAGCTCCTTCAGGTCTTTGTCGGTGACGGGGCGCGCCCGCTTTCGTGCCAAGCCGCTATTTACCGCCCAGGAGGTGAGCTGAAGGTCACGTCGACCGTCAGGTTGGACACGGCTTGTGAATGGCACCGCTATTCCGAGAATTATCAGCGCTTCATCAACGTGCGCTGGGTCCGGGAACTCGCAGCTTATCTGAGGCAAGCTCCGCCCGCGCGGTGAGCGCGAGGCCTCATGGTCAACGATTAGCTTCAGGATTGTGCGGATCGCCATTGGGCTACCCTCAAGCGCACTCCGATAGGTTCTATGCAGGATTGCCTCATCAAGTGTGAGCTCACGATCGACACCATCAATGCACGCGTTGATGCGACGGTTCTTCAGCACGTCGAAGGCGGAATCCATCTGCGGCGCCTTTGCCTTGCGCGGGCGCCCTTTTGGATTGCCGCTTCGACCTGGCTGGAATCTAGTGGATCTGGCGCCATCATCCTCCTCACTCATCACTTGTCTGCCTGGTGATGAGGCGCGGGGTTCCACCGGTCATGGCCGACCAGCGATCGATTGCGACGTCGACGTAAGCCGGGTCGATATCGATCCCGCGGAATTTACGTCCGGTGCGCTCGCTGGCGATCAGAGTGGTGCCGGACCCGAGGAAGATATCGAGGACCATATCGCCGCGCCGGGTGACATCCTGAATGGCGTCAGC
This sequence comes from Pseudomonadota bacterium, assembly GCA_030773375.1. Lineage (GTDB taxonomy): Bacteria > Pseudomonadota > Alphaproteobacteria > Sphingomonadales > Sphingomonadaceae > Allosphingosinicella. The sequence continues at coordinate 6,820 of JALYNE010000002.1, read as the reverse complement.
AACAAGGGCCGTTGGCTTCACCGTGGGATGCAGAGCCAAGTCCCCGCGCTTTGCGCCCGAAAAGGAGTTCACCGAAGGGTAGTCCCAAACGTTGGTTCGGTTCCTGCCGTGGCGGCCGAGCTCAACCGCATTCAGATGCGGGGCGCCGCCCACTCGGTACACCGACACGAGCTCATGCTTGGAGCGATACAGCGACCCCATCCCCGCGTTAGATTTATTCCAAACACAAAGGTTGAGCTGCTCTTCGTACAGCTCGCTCGCCACTGCCCAGAGATCCTCCAGGTGCCGCCAGTCCATACAAAGAAAGTGAACCGACCCAGGGCGAGAAACCTCGACGCAATTCCTCAACGTGTCGCGGAGAAATGTGCGGAATGCCGCCTCGCTCAACTCGCCGGATGCCATAGCAAACTCGCGGTGCTTGCTCTTTACGTTGGCGTGACCCTGGATGCGGACGTTATATGGCGCGTCCAGGAAAGCGCAGTCCGCCTTGGCGCCCTCGCCTACCACCGCCTGCACGAATGCAGCATCGCGCCCGTCCCCGCACCCAACCCGATGCTCGCCCAGCTCCCAAACATCACCGAGGCTCGTCCGAGGCTTAGTTCTCACGGCCGGTATGGCTTCGTCATCCGGATCGGTTCGAGGGTTCAGGAGGACGTCGATCTCGCCGCCAGAGAAGCCCGTGACGCTTAGATCGATCTCAACATCGATCGACATCAATTCGCCAAGCTCAACCCGGAGTAAGTCAACATCCCAGCCAGAGTTTAGAGCAATTTTGTTGTCAGCAAGACGCAGGGCTTTGACCTGAGCATCAGATAAGGAGCCAAGCTCGATGACAGGGACCGTTTCCAGAGCCAGCTCACGTGCCGCAATCAGCCGGCCGTGGCCAGCAATTATAACGCCAGCTTGATCAACAAGAATGGGGTTGGTAAAGCCATTGAGTGAAATAGATTCCTTAAGTTGATCGATTTGTTTGCGGGGATGAATTCTAGCATTATTAGCGTAAGGAATAATGCCAGCTATTTTTCTATATTCAATTTCGAGCATCATATAGCCGTTCTTGATCGCGCCTGTTCTGCTCTATTCTTGTTCATGAGCGGTCTCTGTTGTCAACCCCACTTCTGTCGCTTCCATGGAGCTGCTTCTGCAGCGATCAACGGCGCGATTTCATGGCCGTACGCCACAATCGCGATCACCTCAGGCTGTTAAGGGCTCTGCGCGCCTCTGTTATCGCCCTCCTGCTTCCCTGTTTTTGGGATTATCAGGAATGGCCCGCCAGCGCGGGCAAGTGGCTGCAACCGCGGTATTTTCTTCAGAAGCCCCGGGGATTATTACGGGATCAGGCCCTGTTATCGCCTCTAATTTCCGTAATTTTCCCTGTTACGAGGGTGAGACGGGTTCGCCGGGGACTGCGTGGCGCGCCAACGTTTTCAATAACATACGCCGGGTTCGAGCCGGTGAATCTCGGAGTGCCAAGAGCCAGATAAGCACTGGATAACAACCGAGTCGGCGGGCTGCGCTTTGCTCATCCTGCAAACGGCTGACGCTCTCCCGCTGCCCCGATATGCGATAGTCGTAAATTCGTTGTTGAAATCGCAAGCTTCGAGCCCTAATTAGCGTGCATCATCCTGACGGGCACGACCCGCCAGACAGGCCGGGGCTAGCGCCTCGGCCTTTGTCGTTTATAGCCGTCTCATGACCCGGCGCGCGATCGTCTACATCGACGGCTTCAACCTCTACCATGCCGTCGACAACCTGAAGCGCCCGCACCTAAAGTGGCTCGACGTTCGCGCCCTGGCCGAGGGCCTGCTGCGGAAGGACGAGCAGATCAAAGCGGTGAAGTATTTTTCGGCGTTCGCCACGTGGAAACCCGACTCCTTCGCTCGGCACCGTACCTATGTCGAAGCGCTGAAGTCGCGCGGCGTCGACGTGATCCTCGGGCAATTCAAGGAGAAGCCGCGCAAGTGCCACCAGTGCAAGTCGATCTGGATGAGCCACGAGGAGAAGGAGACGGACGTTCAGATCGCGACGCATATGGTCGCGGATGCCCTCCGGGGCGAGGTCGACCGGCTCATCTTGATCAGCGCCGATACCGATCTGGCGCCCCCGATTAAGATGATTGCTCAGTTAGCGCCTAATTGTGAGGTGTTCGTCGCGACACCGCCGAAGCGCTTCAAGCTCTGCCGTGCCCTCGGCCCGCAACTCGACATCGGGATATCCCGCCTGGAGGCCGCGCAGCTGCCAGACCGCCTCCAGATCAGCGCCGCAGAATGGATCGAGCGCCCGCGTTCCTATCACCAGCCAGCCGAGGGCTGACGGCGCAAACGTCCACGAAAGCGCCCGGCGCTATCGCTTCGGCGGCGGCCCGAGCACCGTCGCCTCCGGCCCTGCATCGCCTTCCATCCATGTAGCCGTGCAGAGGATCACGTCCGAAATGAACTTGGCCGGCAGTCCGGTCGCGTAGCCGGCGCCCATGATCGCTGCCTTCCCTCCTAACGGCTATCAACGCTGCGATGGCGGCGCGGGTCCCGCTTCACCCTGACCACTCTCGTGGGTGACGGCAGGCGCCTTGCTCGAGGCCTCGCGCGATTTCAGCGGCGGCGCGATCCCGAAGTTGATCGAGCCGCCCTTCGGCCACTTCGCTGTCCCGCGTGAGACTGGCATACTCGCTCCTCCAGCACATGGCCAAATCAAACGCAGAAACTGGTCAGCTGTACATCTTCGCGTGCATCAGGAACCCCTCGGGTGAAGGGTCCTTCGGCCCCCGAGGTTTCGCGAACAAGTTTTCGAACTCGCGCAAATCGTCCAGCGTGACGTGCAAGCCCCCGCCAGGCTGGAACGCCGTTCCCGCGCCCGCCTTCAGCATTATCGCGTCGAGCTCCTCCTGCGTCAGAGCTGCTCGCTCCTGCGGCGTCATCTCGCCCAGGGTTTTCATCGCCGTCTCCTCTCTAACGGCCGGCAGCGCCTAAAGGGCTACCATCTCTCCTACCTCCGCATGGTATGTGTGGATCGTCTCGACCGCGATGCCTTGGTGCGAGACAGTCACCATATCGATGTCACCCGCTATGCCACAGATCGGCTGCTCGGGTGAACCGAAGTTGTACCGGCGCTGCTCCTCAATGAGCGGCATCAAGTCGAGATATGGGTTGAAGGTGGACGGGCCGGAAAGGGTCGCCTCGTCGATGGCGGAAGCACCGGGGCTGAGCATCACGCTCTTAGGGATGATGCGATAGGCCCTCGGATCATCGGCTGCGGCGAAGATACCGCCGAATGCGCAGCCGCGCTCATGCGAGTAAGCGGCAAACGCGATGATTGATCCGCCGGCTATCTTGTAAGTCCCGACCGCAGCCCGAGCGATGTTCGGGAGCTCTTCAAGAAACTCCGCCTGCGGCAGGTGTTGGCAAGCCTGAACCCCCTTAGCGAGGTGACCACAATGGACCTTTCCGGCCGAGGCGATGATGACGTCGAGGTGCTCCAGGACCATCGATTTCGGAAACAGCCGGGCGACTACGCCGGCTTCTCCATAATAACCGCTGTCAGTTATCAGATAAGCGCGCTGCGGGTGCACGATCAAATTAAGAAGCGACATCGCGGCCCCTCGATATGGCGCCGGCATCGCTTGCGTTCAGCACCTCCCCGAGCTGCGCCGAATCAAGGTAGATGTCTTGGAGCCCGAACTCGTCCTCCGAGGCCCGTTCGACGAATTGCTGGAAGGTTTCGGGATCGAGCTTGCGAAGCCGCGAGGCTTCCGCGAGCTTCATCAGCTCGGCGAGATGTTCCAGGGCAGCCTGTGCGCGTTCCGCCTGCGCTTCCTTGTTGACCGCTCGCCCGAGCACGCCTGCGAAGGTACCGCCAGTGAGCCCGCCCACGAAGAAGCCAGCGAGGGCGCTTTCCAGCACGCCGTCGGTGATGTCCTTATAGGGATCGATGTTCTGAGCTTCGGCGACGTTGCCGACGAGCTGCTCGCCCGCGCTCTGAACAGCTTCGACAGCCGCTTCGTTGCCGAAGCCCTTAGCGGCACGGGGGAGGAGCGCACCGCCCTCACCGATGATTCGGCCGAGGAAGCGCCCGCCGACGAGGTTCGTCGCGCCGATAGCCATCGCCGAACCGAGGCCGGATTGCCGCGCGGTTCTCGCAGCAAGGTACAAACGCGCGGCCTCCGGGGAGAAGCCCTCGGCGATGAGACGTTGATATTCGGGTGATTTCCGGAGCTGCTCTTCGGGCAGGCTTTCGAGCTCAACCTGCGTTGCGACCTGTTGCTGCGCGCCCGAAATGGCGCCCTCGGACACGGCGCCGAAGCGCGCCGCCATGCTGCCGGCAGCCTTGATGCCTTCCTGCCGGGCGACCTCGGCAGTCGCTCCACGCGCGAGCGCGGCCTGCTCTGCGCGAATGGAAGCGCCGCGCGTGAGATAGGTCGTGATAGCCAGCGCGAGCGTCGTCGGCAGACTTTCGAGGGCGTCGCCGATTACCTTCACCGGCGACGCATAGGCGGCCTTGTTCGGGTCGACGGTCGCATAGCGAAGCTCGCCGTAGACCGCCTTCGCTTCAGGGCTCATGCCGTCGACCGTCTGCCGCGCCTGCGCCTGCTGACCGCGCGCAAAGCGCGACAGTCCTGCCATGCTCGACCGGCGCGCTCGCGCGAGGCCCGCAGGGTCGTTCCGGTAGAGGACCGCGAGGTCCTCATCGGATGTCGTGAACGGCTGAATGTTGTCGAGCAGCTGGGCCCCTGCGGCCGCCAAATTGTGAAAGCCCGCCTGAGCTTTTCGGCCAACGAAGGAGCCGACGGCGCGCGGATTTCGAAGCACCTCACGGGCACCGCTGTTGCCTACGTCGGCAGCGAGGCCGGCCGGCCCGCGAGCGAGGCCATAAAGAAAAGACGGGAGCCCTTCACGCACAAGCTCTTCGATCCGAACCAGCACCGGCACATCGCGCCGCGCGATTGCCGCGCTGCTCGTGTCCGAGAGGAGGCGCGAGGTGGCGACATGCCTTCCCAAGTCGAGCAAGGACATCGTGCGCTGGTTATCAGCACGCCGGATGGTCTCGTCAGCCTTTGCGCGCGCGAGCTCAACTGGCATGCGCAGCTCGCGAGCGGCGCGGCGAAGCTCTGCCTCTCGATCCGGGTTGAGCCCTTCACTGGTGACGAGCCCCCGCCGGGTGCGTGCCTCAGGGCTCCAGAGCGATCGCCCGGCGGCTTCCGGATTGAAGTATGCGCGGAAGTCTGGCGCCTCATCGTCCACGGCGGCGGCGGCTCCTCTGAACGCCATCTACGTACCCGTAGAAGGCTGCGATCACGTCCGCCTCGGAGAAGCCGCCATACCGCTTCTTCAGTTCGGCCTCGATCTGGTTGCGGATCGCTTTGGGGATGTCAGCGTAGGTGATCTCGCCGACGTCCTTCGTTTGCTTCCCACCAAGCCAGCCATTGTTGTCGTAAGTGACGGTTCGGGTGATCGCGCTGTCGGTGAGGTCGGCTATTTCCTTTTCGGTTAGCTGTCGCTTCTCGTTTCGCTGCACCTCCTCAACCAGGTTGTAGAGGTAGCGCCGGAGCCCGGCGATCGCGTTTATTTGGTCCCTTTGCTTCGGGTTCGGATCGATGCCGAACTCGGCCAGCCGGTTGTTGATCGACCCGTTGACCTTGTCGCGGCTGTAGTTCGTGAAATCCGGGTTCTTCGGCTGCGCCGTCTGCGCTTCGGCCCACGCATCCATCAGCCGGCGGCCATCGCTCTCGGAGAGATTCCGCTGATGGGCGAGTATCTCGGCACGTGACATCGCTTTCAACTGCGGCGTCGCCAGAGACGTCAGCCAGAGATACTCCTTCTCGTCGGTCTCACGCTTTGGCGCCTCCGGAGCGACGGCCTCGGCGTAGCTCATCAGGTACGGCACTTTGTCGTCGGGCACCGTCGAACGAATGCTCGCGGGCATGCGTTCGAAGTCGCCCTTGTTGTCGTGCAACCATTCGACGGCAGCGTCGACCGCCTGCTTCTCGGCGGTCGCAACGGCTTCCTTCTGCATCACCTCACGCCGGTTCCAGCGCCCTTCGAGGCGAGCCATGAAGCCTTCGCGGGATCGCGCCGACATGCCTGCCGGCAGGAGCGCGTCCAGCGCCGCTTTGGCTTCCTCCAACGTTCCCCCGACGACGCCACCAGGCGCGCTCCCGTCGACGCGACCGGCGACAGCTCCGCCGCCAGTGGAGATCACCTTGGCAAGATAGTTCTTCGCCTCGGCCGGCAGCTTCGAAGCCCAGGCGTCGCCGCCCTGCCGCACCGCTTGGCGGACGTTACCGGGGCCGGCATTGTAGGCTGCGACTGCTTTGGTCGTGTCGCCGCCGAACTCCTTCAGGAGCTGGTCGAAGTAGGCTCGGCCAATTCTGACGTTGTACTGCTCATCATTGTAGAAGCGGTTCTCATCCCACGGGATGCCCGCCTTCTGCGCCGCCTCCTTCGCCGTACTGGGGAGGACTTGGGCTGCTCCCACGGCCCCGGCCGGCGAGATTACGACGTTGCCATCCTTGAACTGACCCGTCGAGCTTTCGGCCTGCAACATCCGCTGCCAGGCGGTGCCGGACGGGACGGCATTTCGCTGGCTTGCGGCGGCCGGTTTCCAGGCGACGTGAACATGATCGTCTTCGTTGATCAGCTCGGCGAACGGGAGGCCGGATTTCTTCAGCCGATCGTACAACTGCCCCATCGTCATGCCGGGTGCCGCAGCTTCGCCGCCAGCAAGTGATCACCGCAGAAGATATAGAGCGGCAGATAGCAGTAGCAGTCATAGTAGCCGTGGAAGAAGCGCCCCTCCTGTTGCCCGTGCAGCGGATCGTCGGTGGCGT
>JALYNE010000001.1 GCA_030773375.1 Pseudomonadota bacterium | reverse complement strand
AGTCATGCGATCACTCGTATGACCAGTCACAAGCTCAACGACATCATCCACTGCACGCCCCGCCCAAAAGGACAAGCATCGCGGGATCGCCGCTCAAAACAAGGCGGTTCTCAGACCACGCTTACGAAATTTGGGGGTGCTGAGCGCCCATACACTCCTCTAAACCCGTGCAATCACTGGCCATTTTGACCGTTCAAGCTGTTCGAGAACAGGGAACGCTTTCACCGCTAAGAGGGAAACATATCGGCCAGAACTGGGGACACAAAAGCCAGCGCTTGAGAACAGCGAAACAGGGCCTTGGTGCTGGCAGACCAGCTTAAGTCATCAGCTCATTCCGTCGCTCGGCAACCTGGGACGGCTCCATAAGCGCTAAGAGCTCAAGGAGCTTCCAACGGATCGCTTGCACCTCCATCGCCACAAGCGTGTCACTCCTCCCTGCAGCGGTCAGAACACACCGTAACACCCCGTCGGAATGTCGCATGAGCGCGAGGAGGTGTCGTCCCCTCGGTGCGTGCGTCCCCGCCAACCAGTGCTTCACGCTTCGCTCGCTGGCTCCGGTCCAGCGTATGGCTGTCTTCACGGCTTGATGGCTTCGACCAAGCTCCTCCTTCAGCGCTTCGGCCAGAACGACCGCAAAGACCAGATCTTCTCCGCCAGAATGTAAGTTCCTGCCCGTTTTCGGAAACATCTTACGTCTCCTTTTTTTCTATGGCCTTGCCGACTCGGATAGTCCGACTCCCATGTCGCAGTTCTGAAAGATCTCCGCGACCGGAGCCGATCGCGCGCAAGTCAGGCGAGGTTTTGCAATTGCAAGCTTTGGGCGACGATTCTTTCGACAAGGTGCGGCAGGGAGCCGTGGCTGTCCGCGCCGCCGAATATGTTCGCATGTCGACGGATCACCAGCGCTATTCCACTGAGAACCAGGCGGACGCGATCCGCACTTACGCTGCGGCACGAGGTTTTCAGATTGTCCGCACCTATGCGGATGAAGGCAGGAGCGGCCTCAACATCGATGGCCGTGATGCACTGAAGCGGCTCATCGAGGACGTGACCGCTGGCACCGCCGATTTCGCGGTCATCATCGTATACGATGTCAGTCGTTGGGGCCGATTCCAGGACGCTGATGAGAGCGCCTATTACGAGTACATCTGCCGCCGCGCCGGTATCGCCGTTCATTATTGCGCGGAGCAGTTCGAGAACGATGGCAGCCCAATCTCGACCATCGTTAAGGGTGTCAAACGGGCGATGGCCGGCGAGTATAGTCGGGAGCTCTCCACCAAGGTTTTCGCGGGCCAGTCCCGACTTATCGAACTTGGCTTCCGCCAAGGTGGTCCGGCGGGATTTGGACTTCGGCGTGTCCTCGTTGACCAAAGCGGCTCCATCAAGGGTGAGCTTGCGCGTGGCGAGCATAAGAGCATTCAAACAGACCGGGTGATACTGGCTCCTGGGCCTGAGGAAGAGGCAGCGGTTGTCCGAGAGATCTATCGCATGTTCGTCTACGAAAGCCGCACGGAGCGCGAGATCGCCGCAACTCTGAATGACCGAGGCATCCGGACTGATTGTGGACGCAGCTGGAGCCGCGGGGCGGTTCACCAGGTTCTGATCAACGAAAAGTATATCGGCAACAACGTTTGGAATCGCGTCAGCTGCAAACTTAAGAAGAAGCGGGTCCGTAACGATCCGTCGATGTGGATCCGTTCCGAAAACGCCTTCTCGGCAGTCATCGACCGCCACCTGTTCGATGCCGCGCAGTCGATGATTCGCGAGCGCTGCTTCCGCTTGACTGACGAAGAGATGCTGGCCGCGCTTAACGGACTTCTTGACCGTCAGGGAGTGCTTTCCGGGCTTATCATCGATGAAACGGAAGGCATGCCCTCCAGCAGCAGCTATCGATCACGGTTCGGAACCCTACTGCGCGCCTATAGCCTCATTGGCTATCAGCCGCTGCGCGACTATCGCTATATCGAGATCAACCGCGAGCTTCGTCGACTTCATCCGGAGGTGATGGTCGAAATCGTCCAGGGGTTTCGTTCTGCGGGCGCCGAGGTCCTGCAAGGTCACGACGATCTCCTCGCGGTGAATCGTGAATTCTCCGTCTCCGTCCTTATCGTTCGGTGCCAGCGTACGCAGGCAGGTGCGCTGCGCTGGCGGCTGCGCTTTGATACTGGCCTTGAACCCGACATCACAGTCGCGGTGAGGATGGACGCGGGCAACCGGCGCCCGTTCGACTACTACTTATTTCCACGGATCGACCGTCTCGGAGCTCGTGTCCGTCTCGCGGAGGACAACAGCCTCATGCTCGATGGGTACCGCTTCGAGACGCTCGAGCTGCTCTATCAGTTCGGCGAGCGGATTCAGATTGCGGAGGCAGCATGATGAACGAGAAGGAAAATCGCCGCATCGAGCTGATCCCGATAAGCCGCGTTCATGTGCTCAACCCTCGCTCGCGCAACAAGAAGCAGCACCGCGAGATCGTGGAGAACATTGAGGCAGTCGGGCTGAAACGGCCAATCACTGTCCGACGGCGAGCCGAGGCGGGAGAGATAGCGTATGACCTTGTTTGTGGGGAAGGCCGGCTAGAGGCTTTCAAGATCCTGGGCGAAAGCAAAATTCCCGCGTTCACGATCGAGGCCGATGAGGATGAGTGCCTCGTCATGAGCCTTGTCGAGAACATAGCGCGCCGCCAACACCGCCCCATCGACATCATGTCAGAGATCGGCACGCTTCACCGGCGCGGCTACACCGATGTGCAGATCGCCGAGAAGATCGGTTGCACCGGGAGCTGGGTGAACATGGTCGTTCAGCTGCTCGAGCGAGGCGAAGAGCGGCTCCTCTCAGCCGTGGAAACGGGCCTCATCCCGCTTAGTCTCGCTGTTGATATCGCTCGTGCGCAGACCAGTGACGCGCAGAACCTGCTGGTCGAGGCTTATGAGGCCGGGAAGCTGAAGGGCAAGAAAGTGGGGGTGGTCCGCCGACTTCTCGATCAACGCCTGAGACAGGGGCGCAAGACCATCACCGATAATGGTCTCGGCCGGATTTCTAACCCCCGGCGGATGTCCCCTTCCGATTTGATGCGCCTTTATCAGGGTGAAGCGGAAAAGCAGCGCATCTTGATCAAAAAGTCGGACTTCACGCAGGCCCGACTTCTATTCCTGGTCGAAGCACTCAAGGACCTGCTGGCGGATGACTCCTTCATCAATCTGCTGCGTGCAGAGAGACTAGCGTCTTTGCCGAGGAACCTCGCTGTGCGGATCGGCAGGGAGGCGGCTATATGATGGTCACCTCGCACGTTCGGCTTTCGTTTGAAACTGAGCCCAGGTCGGTAAGGCTCGATCAGCTGGTAGCGCTCAAATCGCTTCGACCGGGAGTGAAAGACAGCAAAAAGTACAAGCAGATCCTCGGTTCTGTCCGAGCCATCGGACTGGTGGAGGCGCCGGTCATCGCGCCCAATTCCGGCGCGCAACAGAGCTATTTCCTTCTGGACGGTCATCTTCGCATTGAGGCGCTTAAGGATCTCGGCGTCACCACGGTCGAGTGTCTCGTGTCGACAGATGACGAGGGATATACATACAACAAGCGCATCAATCGGCTGTCGGCAGTGCAGGAGCACTGTATGATCAGGCGTGCGATCGATCGCGGCGTGCCGGAGGAGAAAATTGCCGAGGCGCTTGGCCTAGAAGTCGCCTCAGTGCACCGGCGTTCGAAAATGCTGAACGGCATCTGTTCAGACGCTGTAGAGATCCTGAAGAACGTGTCCTGCCCCCTCATCGTGTTCGACACGCTGCGGCAGATGGTGCCAGTTCGGCAGATCGAAGCTGCCGAGCTGATGCTCGGCCAGAACAACTTCACCGGCCAATTCGCGAAGGCCTTACTCGCCGCCACCCCTGAGAAGCTGCTCGTAAAAGCGCGCAAAAAGGTCAGCGACTCAGGCGCATCCGTGGAGCAGATCGCTCGAATGGAGCGAGAGCTGGCTGCCCTTCAGGTTCAGGTAAAATCGGTCGAGGAAAATTACGGGATCGACAATCTCCATCTGACGGTGGCGCGCGGATATGTGCGGTCCTTGCTGGGCAATGCTCGTGTGGTGCGGTGGCTCAACCAGAATCGGCCCGAATATCTTAGCGAGCTGCAGACGATTGCCGAAGTCGAGGCGATCGGCCCCGTCGCAGAGGCGGCAGAATAAGAATGGGGACCCGGACCCGATAAGCGCGGGGACCGCCGGAGACGCCGCACTGTGGGGCGGATCGAGGGCGGCGGCGGGGACGGCGGCGAACCCGCATTAGGCCCGCCAGGCTGGTCGCCATCGGTCCAGCCGAGCGGCTGTTGAGCGCGCGTGGCACGAACTTGATGCCACGCGCGCTCCGGCTTTCTGCCCGAGTGTCGAAGAGTGAACACAGCTCTTCGGCTTCTAAGTTGGTGAGATCAGCGCGGTGGCTTGGAGGGGCTGCAGAGGCGCTGATCCGGGTCGAACTTGTCCCATTTCAACGCCTGTCCGCTTTTCACCATGGCGCAGTTGAGCTCAACGCCACCGGGCAGCCAGCACCAGGCGGTGGTTCGATTATAACTAGTGCCCGTCGCTTCGCAGGTGAGCGTAGAGCCAAGCGCCAGCCGCTCCAGCGTCTGCTGAGCCGAAGCGCCAGAAGCAGTCGGGCAGGGATGACCGGGACTGCAGCTCTCATCCAGTTCGCGCGCGGCAATGGCGGTGAGCCGGATCTTGATCGGCTTGCCGTCCTCGCCCCTTTCCGAGCACCAGATCGGCCCATCTCCATCATGAACCTTGATGACTGAGCAGGAGAATGTCTCTGCTCTCGCCGATGCCGACGGCGCAAGGGGCGCGAAGAAAATGACGGCAAAGACCGCAAGCATGGCGCCGATCGAGAGCATGACGAACTTCATGGCTTCACCTTAGCCGTCTCTTGGCCGACGATCACCAGCGATCGGATTCGTAGGCGATGGCATCATCATCGCTGTCGAGTTCTGGTTGATAGAGCGGCGCTGTGCCGGCTGCTCTCGCTGCACCACATTTTGGAAGTAGCGCTTCTGTAGCCCCACCGATCTCAGCGGCAAAAATGCGGGTCTGCAGCCCGAGCACGCCCAGGAATGTCACAGCTAGTACCACCTCGACGACCTGGGTGAAGGCACGGTTGCCATGTGTGCGCGCGTGGCCCGCCTTGGCCTGGCGGCGTACCCGATGGAGCTCCGCCTCTTCATTTCGAGCAGGATCGTCTGATCATGCCCAAGAAAGGGTGAGGGGGCGGACGCTTACATAAGGTTCATTATCGCATCCCCACAGAGGCACTTTGTTCTTTCCTACAGCACACCAAATAGGTGATAAAAGGCGACTCAAGCTCAGGAGTGGCATCAATGATCCTTCTCGAGCCCGCCATGGCCGCGGCGCTCGCCGCACTGATCACCAGCGTCTCGGCGCTGGTCTGGGCGATCAGGCGCAAGGCATGAGCGGCTTGTGCGCCAGCGCCAGCTCGGCTTAGCTCCACCCATGAGCATCACCGAGCGCGAGATCTGGGCCTGCGCCCACGAAATCCTTCGCCGCTACGGCGATGCCGCCTCATTCCATGCCGCGCACCGCGCCGACGAGCTTCTCGAGAAAAGCGACATCCCCGGGCAGCGGATCTGGCTCAGGATCCTGCGCTGCATTGAACAGCTTGAGAACCAGGTGCCGACCTCAGATCCACTCAACTGAGATGCCGATAGGAACGCGGCACCGGCTGAAGGGGCTGCTGCTCGACAGGCGGCGCGGGCTGGTGCTGCAGGTTGATGACGGCGGTGTGTGGGCCCTGGACACGGAGCCAGAGGCCAATCGGCTGGTCGGGAGGCGGGTGGTCGTTGAAGGGACTCGGTCTGGGTTTGATCGGCTGGATGTCGAGTGGATTGACGTCGAACAATCGGATGCGTTCCACCGCGGGTGATCGCATATTGCTTCAGGGCCGCTTTTGCGGTGCCTAACTCACCAGCCTCTCGAAAGCCGCTGGATCGGCTAGAAATCCGTATTCCGCCTGGCGCGTCGCCAGATCGAAAGGCAAGGCGTAGAGGTTGAGCGTCTCGGAAAAGGCGAACGGCCCAAGCGGCTTAGTGAAGGTCGAGGTGGCGGGGTAGACAAGGTAAAGCTCGCCATCGCCGTCCAGGTATTTCTGACCATAGGCGAAAAGTTGGTAGAGATCAGCTTGTGCGATGCCGAAGCCTTGAGCTCGGTCGCTAGACAGCAGCTTCCACTTGGCATCGACGACCCATTGGTGTCCGCCGCGGCTCACAAGAATGTCGGGCCGCATGGGAAACCAGGCCTGCCCTTGAAAGCGGCACAGATAATTTTCGGAAACCTGTGGGCGCACCACGAGATCGGGCGGCGCGATGCGGCGCAGTGAGGCCGTCACATATTCCTCGAACAATCGTTCCATCGGGAACAGCATGCTTAGGCCGCGGTCGGCTCCCGCAATCGCGAATGGAGTTTGGCTGAGGAGGATCATTTCGCAGAGCGGCTTAATCGCGGCATAGTCGGCCATGAGGCGTTCGCCACTCCAGCGGGTGAAATCACTTCGCACATCTCCGCTTAATGGTACGTCCGAAAAGAGGAGCGAGAGCTCTCGAGCGGCTCTCCAATTCTCGCCCAAGCGAGTTGCGCGCAGGACCCGCTCGATACCGGAGCGGATCAGCCGGTTCTCCGGCCGGTCGAAGGTGAAGACGTCATGCCGAAAGGAGAACAAGTGGGCTGCGGCGGGCCCCGACCGGATCTGATGCGCAACATCGAGAGCGCCGCGCAGGAATGGCTCACGAGCTTCGAACTGCTGATAGGTTTGGCGCAGCCCTCGCCGCACCAAATCGGAGGCGGCGTCCAGGAATTGCGTCGCAAGCCACTCCGGCAGCGGAACGTTGAACCTTGTTATCTGCGCCTGACCTCCGAGCCGCGGCGTTAGGCGCAGCGCCTCGGTAACCATGGAAATCAGAAGGCGGCGACCGTCTTCGATCCAAGCGGATTCCTCAGAATGCTTGGGCAGGATTTCGATGCGCGTGCCGCAAGGAGTTTCGATGAGCCCTACGAAATTGAGAACGCGAACGGTGTTCGGAGAGTCGAGCTTAACCAGCCTCTGTTCTGACGAAGCGCCCGATGCGTGCTCGGCCAGCCAATTGAAGGCACTTTGGGGGATCTGTGCCCGATCCAGCGAAGGTGCGACAGGAGCCGTGGTAAGCGCGGCATATTCCCTGACAGTTGGCACCCCGACGCGCTCTTCAACCGATAATCGATTGATAGGCAGATGGCCGTTCGAGAGCACCCGGGTTGATCTGCCAAGCCTTGGCGATTGGAACTTCGAGGTCGCCCGGGCCGAACAGCGCCTCGCCATCATTTTGTCGTTCGACGACGAACCGGTCCTGCGGATCTGCCTTGCGATGATCGTTGAGGATCAGCCGAATGCGGTTCCAATCGTCGAAGAAATATTCCTGCAGCAGAGGAAGGATCTGAGCCGCAAAGAGATTGCGCAAGGGCACGATGTCGTCGGAGGCTTCGAGGCCGATAAAATAGGCATGTCCCAGCCGGTGCTCGCGATCGAGCAGCGCCTCAATACGCGCGTTCATCGTCTCCAGCAGCGCCTCGACGTCGACACCTGCGATCTCAATTCCCTCGAGTGTGCGAGGATCAGGCTCGATCTCCTCGAAGATGAAGCGGCGGCGCAGGGCGAGGTCGATCGAGGCGAGCGAGCGGTCCGCCGTGTTCATCGTGCCGATGATGTGGAGATTGGCCGGCACGCTGAATGGCTGCTTCGAATAAGGTAGCACCACGGTCAAGGCTTCATCCGCCCCCGCGCGCTTGGACGGCTCAATGAGGGTAATGAGCTCGCCAAATATCTTGGAGATGTTGCCCCGATTGATCTCGTCGATGATGAGGACGCGTGGGTGAGAAACATCGTGCGAGCTATTATGTGCCCGCACGGCTTCGAGGATCGGGCCCAGAATATTGTTGTAGCCGTTGATGATATACTTCTCGAGGCGGCTGTCGGGTACTTTCTCGAAGACCTTGCTCTGCCTCACATCGTCGACGGTGATGCGGCCGGCATCGACAAGGCCAGCGAGTTCGTCGATGATCTCCCATGGCATCGGCAGGCTCGAGCCGTTGGGCTTTTGGAGCCAAAGGATCTCCTCGGTCGAACGCATAACGATATAGCCGCTCGCCAGACGGGTGCCTGCCGTGAGGCGCCTAGAGAGAGCAGCATAAGGGGTGCAGAATGCCTTCAGTAGCCCATCGGCGACATAATAATGGATGGAGCCGTCCGGCCGAGCTTCGGCGCGCAGGCCTTCTACGAAATCCTCATAGCTGAAGCTCTGATGGAAGGTGACGAAGCGGATCCGGCCCGCCTCCACCAGATCGTCGAACCGGCTCTTGAGCGCCTCGCGATCTCCTTCGTTCTCCGTCAGAAAATCAGGATCGAGGATCTGCAGTGCTCGGTCCACTGTCCGGAAGGTCTTACCCGTTCCCGGCGGCCCGTATAGGATCTGATTGAGGTGCGCGGGCGTGGAGCCGGCGCTCTCGCTCTCGCCCCGCAGTTCCGCTCCTGTCGACGCGGGGAGTTCTGGCGCATTCCCTGCCGGCTTCCAGATCTGCTGATAAGCCGGTTCATAGAAGTCGATGGGACGGCCCACTTCCGTTTCGAGCCGGCGGCGCAGCTGGAGGATTACTCGGTCCTGCTCAACCTTCGGCATGTTCCGCAGCTGCCGCCGGTCTATTCCGCCGAGTCTCTCGAGAATGTGCCGTATGTCACCGGGGCTGGCTATGCGTTCGAAGTCGTCGGGGAAGAGCAGAAATGGGAGGATGTGCTTCAACTGCCGATAGCCCTCGTCAGGGACACCATCGAGCCATTGGGCGAATGTCCAACCATCCGATAGCAGCGCCTCCCGCTCCTCGCGCGACAAGCGCTTCAGGGCGCGAGTGGCGTTGATAAGAAAGCGCAGCTCGCGCGGGCGATGCGCAAGGAATCCGGGGCCGGCGGAGCCGAGGCCTCTTAACAGCTCTCGATCGAGCAGCGGATGCTCGGCCGGCAGTTGCGCGCCAGACCAGCTCCAAGCATCTAGAATCGTCTCACGCTTCCGGTCAGGCCCAATGTTGCTGGGGAATAGATTCATGATCCACAGCATCTCGGCCGCCAGCTGACATGCTTCGGGTGCTCCCTTGCTAAGCTGGCGTTGCAGCTTGTCCTGAAAGCTGTCTGAGCCGCCATCGGGACGGCCATTGAAGCGCTCATCCAGCTCCGCGAGCACGCCCTCCGTCCAGGCGGGGCCAGACGTAAACACGGAGCCATCATCCACCCAGCAGCGGTCGCGCCAGGCCGCTGCTGCCGCCAGCGTGGCATCTGTATTCTCGTGATGCGGATTGAAACGTGACATGCCCCTCCTCCGGCCGCCGGTCGGCGCCACGGCCAGACCGTAACTGTAATGCTCTCCACTGCAAGCATCCGCCCGTTGTTATGAACTCGCAGTCCGATAGCTTCGCGAGAGCTAAGTTGTTTAGAAGCAGTTCGCCCGCTCGCGCGAGGCACGCAGGGCGCGCTCAGATGTAGCTGCGCTGCTACTAGTGAAAACAAAAAAAATTGGCGCTGGATTTCCTCTTTCGAGCGGGCGGAAGACGGGCTAGTTTGCTCAAACCCAAGGAGACGCGAGATGGCTCGCACGGTCCTTGGTAATGCCGGCTAGTCCGCCGGTGTCACCCCGCTTGCAGATGGCTGAGGCGTGGTTTCGGTTTCAAACCCGGAGCCAGCGCTAGTGCGCGTCTGTCTCCGGACCATCTGGAGGCTGATGTGCCTAAACTCTCAGTTACTTACCGAAAAATCTCCGACCTGCGGCCGCGCGCCACCAACCCACGGACGCATAGCAAAAAGCAGCTGGAGCAGATTGCCGCCTCGCTTCGGCGATTTGGCTTCACCAATCCCATCCTGATTGACGACGATGACGGCATCATAGCCGGCCATGGCCGCGTGGAGGCAGCGAGGCTGATCGACATGGGCGAAGTGCCGACTGTCCGCCTCGCCAATCTAAGCGATGCCGACAAGCGGGCCTACGTAATCGCCGACAATCGGCTCGCAGAGAATGCCGGGTGGGATCGCGAATTGCTCGGTCTCGAGTTCCAGTACCTTTCAGAGCTGGATGTGGATTTCGACCTCACCCTCACCGGGTTCGAACTTCCTGAGATCGATGGCCTCATCGGCGGACTCTTCCCAGACGCAGATGCGCCTGATCCTGCGGATGCCGTCCCGGAGCCCACAGGTGGGCCCGCGGTCACTCGACCCAGCGATGTTTGGGAGATCGGCCGTCATCGTCTCATCTGCGGCGATGCTCTGTCTGCAGAAACCTATGTCGCGCTTCTCGGGGCGGAAAAGGCCGGCATGGTCTTCAGCGACCCTCCTTACAATGTTCCGATCGAGGGCCACGTGTGCGGTCTGGGCAAGGTTCGGCACAGGGAATTCGCGATGGCATCGGGAGAGATGTCGAGCGAAGAGTTCACCAGCTTCCTGGCGCAGGTCTTCTGCCTTCTGGCAAAAAACTCAGCCGACGGTGCAATCCATTTCCAATGCATGGACTGGAGGCACGCGAAGGAGATCCTCGCCGCCGGCGCCGTCGGCTATTCTGAGCTTAAGAACCTGTGTGTCTGGGCCAAGAGCAACGGAGGTATGGGGTCGCTCTACCGCTCGGCGCATGAGCTGGTCTTCGTGTTCAAATCCGGCGCCGCTCCACATGTGAACAACGTCGAGCTCGGTAAGCATGGTCGCTATCGAACGAACGTGTGGACCTACGCCGGCGCGAACAGCTTCGGCGCGAGCCGCGATCAGGACCTGGCGATGCATCCCACCGTCAAACCTATCGCACTGGTCGTCGACGCAATCCTGGACTGCTCTCGGCGGAAGCACATCGTGCTCGATCCCTTCTGCGGATCGGGAACCACCCTTGTTGCGGCCCAGAAGACGGGCCGCCGGGGCTACGGCATCGAACTCGACCCGCTCTATTGCGATACTATCATCGAGCGGATGCACCGGACCTTTGAAATCGAAGCGGTGCTGGCAGGCGATGGTCGTACTTTCAGCGAAGTCGCTGCTGAGCGCCAGGCCGAACTCCCGCAGCAGGAGGCCGCCTAGTGAGCGAGGACAAGAAATATCGCGTCGGCCGGGGTCGTCCGCCCAAACACACGCAGTTCAAGAAGGGCAGGAGCGGTAACCCTCGTGGTCGCCCGCGTAAGCCCGTTGCTGCGCTCATCCCCAGGCAGATGACCAAAGACATTCTTCGGGTGATGGAACTGCCGCTCAGTGTGAAGATGCCCGGTGGCGACAAGGTACTGACGGTAAGGGAAGCGTGCATCTACTCTGTCGCGAAACGGGCGATAGGTAGTGAGAAGGTGGCCTACATGAGAATGTGGCTGGAGCTTCAAAAAGGCGCCCTCCAGGAAAACCTTGATACTTACCCAGAGCTGCGCAGCATCGAGCTTTTTGACGCGATGCTTCGGGTAGGCTCGGTTGATCCCGACGGGGCGATCGAGCAGTCTCTGAAGGCGCTCCTTCGAAAGTCGAGAGGAAAGTGATCCACCTGCTCGAGGCCGCCGCCCACGGGCTGTCCTCGAGCCTTTACAGCACCGACGTCAGTCCAACAGCTTCCCTACCGGCACGTCCAGCGCCTGAGCGATCTTTTCGACGACCATAATGGTAGGATTCCGCGAGCCGCGTTCGAGATCGCTGATGTAGGTCCGGTGCAGGCCAGCCTCGTCAGCGAAGGCTTCCTGGCTCAAGCCCTTGGCCTGCCGCAGGTTGCGGAGGTTTTGTGCGAGGCGTTGCCGAACATCGACCATCTCCAGCCAGACACGATGGTGTCGCTGATGCGTCTACAGACGATCGGTGACATTCGACTTGACTTACGCCTGAGACCCGGCCGTTGCTGATGTCACTTATCGTCTGCACGGCTTCGGCAGGGATCAATGACATCCGAGCGCGTATCACCCCCGCTGGAACAGGCTGATCAAGGCCGTTCTGAAGCACGCGCCGGCAACCTGGCTGATGCCGTCCACGCCCGGAAGTTCACCTCCAAGCAGATGGGCGACGCGTGCGAGATGCTGGTCGCAGCAGAGCTCACCCTTGCTGGCATTCCGGCACTGAAGGTTCCGGATAACTGGCCGCACTATGATGTGATCGCGCAGCCGATCAGCCTGCCGGCGCAGCGGATCTCGGTGAAATCGCGCACGTTCAAGCGCGGAGCCGCCTTTGTCGAATACAACGACTTCGATGAGTTCGACTGGCTGGCGATCGTTCTGCTGAACGGCACGGATGGCGGTAGCCGATCGATATACGTCATCCCCCGCATCTCAGCCGACCACCAAGCCAGGCAGGACAAGCCCACGAGCAAGACTGCGAAGCTGAGATATTTCCGGATCGACGAAGTCGATCGGCTCTTCTCCGGCTATAGGGACAACTTCACGCTGAGCCACAAGCCAGCTCCGATGGACCTGCCGCGCCCGGCATGAGTCGTCGTCACGGCTGAGTTGATGGCGCGGACGGAAGCTCGGCCGCCAAGGCTTCAATTGCCGATGCTACAATCTCGATCATTTCACCCGCCGCCCGAAGACGCACAGCGGCGTTGGCAAGTTCGGACGTCGGGAACGCTCGCGACTGCCCCTCCGCCGCCATTGTCGCTGCATCCTCGGCGGCAACGGTGATTAGGTAGAACAGGCGGCGGATGATTTCACGGCGCGCTTCGTCTTCTTCGGACATGGGGGCGACGAAGCGGCCATGTGCGGCCGAAGTCCATATCCAGCTTTTGCGTGTCGTTCCCAAATTCCGTTCGACTTCGCGGCAAAGGTGAGCATTGGTTGCTCATGAATCGCAGCCCGGCATGACCGGCTGCATCGCCCCTGCCGGTGCAACCGGAGGGGCTTCGGGTGGTGGGGCGGGCGCTGATGCCGCGCCCTGGAATAGGAGACCACCCATGTCACGCAATCCCAAGCTCAGTGACCTCCAGCTCATTCTGCTCGCCAATGCCGCCCAGCGGGAGGGCGGTAACATCTTCCCGCTGCCCGAGAGCATCGTCCACGAGTCCGAGCGTGTCGGAAGAGCAATTCCGCCGCTGCTCCGCCGTGCCCTGGTCGAGCAGGTGCCGGTCACCCAGCGCGCCCGCACCTGGCGAGAAGAGGACCAGCAGCTGGTTGGCCTCGCGATCACCAATGCGGGCCGGACCATCATAGGGTCGGGAGAAGATCCGGAGTCTCCGGCCGACGCGGGGCCGTGTTCCGCTATAAACAAGAAGGAGGGCTCCTCGAACCTGAGGCCTGGGACAAAAGCCGAGTTGGTGTTCGGCCTGCTACGTCGCCCCGAAGGCGCGACGCTTCTCGAATTGGTCGATGCCACTGGTTGGCTGCCGCACACGACCCGAGCCGCGCTCACGGGCCTTCGCAAGAAGGGCCACATAGTTGACAAGACCAAGCGCGACGATGCTACCTGCTACCGTATCGCTGAGGCCGCCTGATGCGGCGGCCCGTGGAAGAGGAAGTGGCTGCGCTGACGACCTTCTCGTCGGCGCAGCTTCGCGCGCGCTGGCAAGAGGTCACCGGGGCAGTCGTGCCAAAGGTCAGCCCAAGCCTGCTGAGGTTGGCGCTCGCCTATGAGCTGCAGGTCAGGGCTTATGGCGGCTTGTCGCGCCGCGCCCAACAGCGATTGGCCCAAGTAACCGCGGCGAAGACGCGCACCAGCGATGTGCAGCCCGGCATGCGGCTGGTCCGCGAGTGGAACGGCACCATCCATATCGTCACCGTCGACGATTCGAAGGTCATCCACTGGAATGGCCGAGAGTGGCGCTCGCTGAGCGAGGTCGCCCGTGCGATCACCGGCACGCGCTGGTCGGGGCCAGCCTTCTTCGGCCTTAAGCGAAAGGCCGCAGCATGAAGAAGGTCCGCTGCGCCATCTATACCCGCAAATCGAGCGAAGAGGGTCTGGAGCAGGACTTTAACTCGCTTCATGCCCAACGGGAGGCCTGTGCCGCTTACATCCTTAGTCAGGCAGGCGAGGGCTGGGCCCTCCTGCCCGAACATTATGACGACGGGGGCCTGTCGGGCGGCTCGCTGGAGCGCCCGGCCCTCCAGCGCCTCCTCACCGACGTCACGGCGGGGCTCATCGACATTATCGTCGTCTACAAGGTCGACCGGCTCACTCGATCCCTGTTGGACTTCTCGAAGCTCGTAGAGGCATTCGAGAAGGTCGGCACCAGCTTCGTCTCGGTCACTCAGTCTTTCAATACGACCACCAGCATGGGGCGCCTGACGCTTAACATGCTGCTCTCGTTCGCTCAGTTCGAGCGCGAGGTCACGGCCGAGCGCATCCGGGATAAGATCGCCGCCTCCAAGGCTAAGGGCATGTGGATGGGCGGAACGCCACCGATCGGCTATGAACCCAAAGGCCGCAGCCTCGCGATCGTGGAGGAGCACGCGGAGATCGTGCGCGGCATCTATGGGCGGTATCTGGCTTTGGGTAATGTTCGCCTGCTTGCCCAAGCGTTGGGGTGCGAGGGCGTCAGGTCTCCGGAACGGACGTCAGGGAAGGGCCGCAAGTTGGGCGGCGGCCAGTTCGGCCGCGGGCAGCTCTACGCTATTCTGAAGAATCCGATCTATGTCGGCAACATCGTTCATCGGAACCACACCTTCGAGGGCCAGCACCCCGCGATCATCGATCGAAGCACATGGCACCGAGTTCAGGAGAAGCTTGCGGACCACTGTCGCGGTCAGCGGCGGGTCCGAACCCCCAACACAAGCCTTTTGGCCGGCGTTATTGTTGATGAGGCAGGTGAGCCGCTGGTTGCGGTGCATGCCTGCAAGGGCAAGGTCCGCTATCGCTACTATGTGACCCGGGCACTGCAGCAAGGGACCGTGGAAAAGGCCAAGGGCGGACTTCGAGTGCCTGCACGGGAAATCGAAGCGCTTGTGGCCGAGCAGGTCGCGGCCTTCTTTGATGATCCCACTAGGCTGATGGCCCGCCTCCCTGCCAGCATACCGGCAAGTCAGCTGCGCGAGATCAGCGATCGTTGCAGAGCTGCTGCGGTGGAGCTGCGGCAGCGAGACCGCGGCCCAGTGGCAGAAATCGTCACCCGCGTTTGCATGTTCGATGATCGCGTGGAGATTAACATCTCATTGGATGAGCTTCTAAGAATTTTGAGCCTGCGGGCTGCCGGAGACATCGCTCAGGCGATCACGATCGCGGCACGTGTTCGGTTGACCCGAACCGGCCGCGCAATCCGTCTGGTCCAGCCGGACGGCTCGACGGCCGGCACATCGGCACCCAATGCGGCGCTGCTCAGATTGCTGCTAAAGGCGCGCGAATGGTGGACCACCCTTAGCGAAGGCGGGGTAGACATCTCTACATTCGCTAGGGAGCAACGCGTGACTCCTGCCTATATGACAAGAGTTGTGCGAATGGCGTTTCTGGCGCCGGCCGTCGTCGAAGCCATTCTAGAGGGACGGCAGCAGGCCACCACTACTGCCGGCAGCCTAACTGCTACCAGTGCCGTTCCGGCGTCTTGGCGCCTCCAGATCTCGCGCTTCCTGCAAATCGAGGACGCGGTCGGATTCTGATCCAAGCTGCTAAAGGGATCAGAAGCACAGGTTCGAATCCTCTCTCCCTGACCATTTACACCTAAGCCGCTGAAAACGCTTCGTTCACCCAGCTCGGGTGCAATCGGTACCCCAGATTTTACCCCACGCTGTACACGAGGTGTTCAACGGATGGGAGTTCCCGATCTCAGCCTGAGGGGTAGCATCTATTGGTGGCGGCGCAGGATCACGGTCTCCGGTCACATCGTACCGCTCGCCCCTTCCCTGCGTACAGGATTTTTTCACGAGGCACGAGTTAGGGGCGACACCTATCGTTCTCGTAGCGCTTCTTTGAGGGCCCCGGCGCGAACGGTGTTGTGGTCTCCGCTCTCGCGCCATAGTCGGGCAGGCGCGGCCTCTTACCCCCTCCGCCGTTCCGGCGAGCGGTCGAGACCGCTGTTCGCCATTCCCGCAGACGCGCGCGGGTCAGGTCGCTGCCAGGACCTTTTCCAGAGGGTCTCAAAGTATTCCTGGCAGCTCTGGAGCACCTCGGCATCGTCGGACACGAAGCCGAACTCGTGGTTGCGCAGCATGCGTCCGTGACGTTCGCACTGGTCCCGATGGCCACCTCGCTTCCAAACAGAAAGAGCTTTGCGTGCAATCCTCTTATGCCCTGGACCTTTGCGCCACTTTCGAGCAGGGTTTCCAGTACATCGAGGTCGCTCACCCCGTCGTAGAAGCATCCCAAGTCAAGACCGCGTGATAACCTCCACGGGGCGTTTCGCGCCGGCGTTGAGGATGCGCGACATTGTAGCCGCTTTGATGAAGGGACACACAATGCGCAGCCCTCTGGGTCGCGTGCGCCGCGCGCCGAGCACCTCCTTCTCCCAATTGTCGCTGACCAGTCGGAACGTCGGCCTCTCCCCTTCCTGGCCGGCCAGTTTATGACCCTCAAGCCCTGCGTCAGCCTCGGTCTGCTGGCGCCTTTTCGGATCGGCGGTTGGCAAACGCGAATCGCACTCACACTACTTCGACAAGTCTAACTCCTTCCAACCGGGAAGAAGGGCGCTCAAGCGGGCCTTGAAGAGCTTCCCATGATTAGGAACATGAAGGTGTAATAGCTCGTGTGCTATGACAAAATCCTGAAACCCCGGGTCTTGGTCCGCTAAGTCTTCCGCGATCGTAATAATCCCGCGCGTGGTGCAAGAGCCCCATTTTCTCCGCATGGTCTGGATGCGAATCACCCGTGGGGTGACCTTGAGGCGGCCAGACCAGTATTCCACGCGGCGGCGAAGACCGAGCCGGCGAGCCTCATCTGCCGTCATCATGTGTACCGTCGAGCAGATCAAGAATGAGGTCGACGACGCGCCCCCGGTCCTCTTTATCGAGTCCGAGCACGGGCCGATACAGGGCCGCCCGTAGCTTCCGTTGCTCGTCATCGTTGACCCTGGCGTTGGGGAAGCGATGAGCCTCCGTCTCGGCATCTCGAGCTAATTCCATGGCGGAGATGCCGGTATTGCGGAGGGCCTCATCTTCTCTGAGGGTCCAGTAGACGCCGAACGCCCGCGCCGAGAGGCCGCTGTCCTTGGCCGCCTGGACCGCCTCTTCCTTCTCCTTTGCGAGAGCGGCCAGCATGTCCATGGCCGCGAGACCGGTTGTATTACGGTTCTCCAGATCCTTGAGGATGCGCTCAGCTCGCTCCTTCAGCGACTGCAGGATCGGCGCGCCATCTGGATCCTCCTCGATTTCCTTCCGGAGACCGCGAACCAGATTGAAGACCTTGGCCTCGTCCGACCCCGAGTCACCGCGCATGCTCTCAAGTGTTTTCACATCGAAGGTCACCGTCTTAATCAGGTTGCCAAGGCCCTCATGGGTGGCGCTCTCCTGGACCAGACGGCGGGTTTTATAGGCGAGATCTGCGGTATAGCCCACACCTTCGGCATAAGCGTTCCGCACTGTGGCGTAGAGCTGCGCCAGCCGCTTGAAGGTGGTGATATGGTCGCGCAGCTCGGGTGAGGGCGAGAGGATCTCCCATAGGGCCTCGATCTCCTTGTAGGCCTCGAAGAATGCCTTACGAGGCTCCGGGTCCAAGAAGCGGCCGTAGACGAGCTTCTCCAGCTTTTCGTCGGCGCTGCCCTCGTCGCCTACGTCGAGATAGTCGGCCTTAACCTTTTCGATTCTGCCAAGGAGATCTGCGAGGAGTAAATCGAGGTCCTCGATGACGCCGCTAACGTCGGAACTGTCGAATTTTAGCGCCTTCTTCAGCTCGCGCAGCACGCCGACGAAGTCGACAACGAGACCCACCTTTTTCTGCACGCCGTTGACGTCGACATATGGGCGGTTCACCCGCGCAATGGCCTGCAGCAGGACATGGTCCCGCATCGGCTTGTCCAGATACATGGAATAGAGGAGCGGCGCGTCGTAGCCGGTCAGCAGCTTGTCGGTGACGATGAGGATCTTGGGGTCTTCGCTCGGCTTCTTAAACAGGATCCGGACGTCGTCTTCACGCTCCGAGGAGAGCTGCACCTCGGCCACTAAGGGCCGCTCAATCACGTCGGCCGCATTCTCCGTGTAAACGGCCTCGGACCAAGCGGGCGGCAGTAGCTTGTCCAGTGCCCGCTTGTATTTGGCGCAGGCCTCGCGATTCACGCCGACCAGAAAAGCCTTGTAGCCGAGTGGCAGGACCTTCTCCTTGAAGTGATCCGCGACAAAGGCGGCTACCTTCTCGATCCGGTCGTCGGCGGTGAGGAAAGTGCGCAGGCCGACGGCGCGGTCGAGGACCCGATTGAGTTCGTCCACGTCGGTTACTCCTTCGGCAGCGGCCAGCTCGAAGAATTCCTTGTCCAGCTGCTCCGTGGGCACGGTCATCTCGCTCGGCGCCATGGTGTGGCGGATGGGCAGCGTGGTCTCGTCCTCGATAGATTCCCGAATGGAATATTTGTCGAGGTAGCCCTGCTCGTCCTCGGCGCCGAAGATCTTGAAGGTGCCTTCGCCCTGGGCGGTCTTGGCGATCGGCGTGCCGGTGAAACCGATGATAGTGGCGTTCGGAACCGCCGCCATCATGTAGGTGCCAAGGTCCTTGGCCACCGAGCGGTGCGCCTCGTCGATAAAGACGTAAACGTTCTCGCGGGTGTTGGCGTCCTTCTCGACGCCCTCGAACTTGTGGATCATGGAGATGATCAGGCCGCGCTTGTCGGTCTTGAGCAACTCCTCCACCTCGGCCTTGGAGTTCGCTCTCCAGACTGGGATATCCTGCTGCTGCATCTCCCCGAGAAGCTTCTCCACCCACCCCTTCAGCTGACCTTCCAATTCGGTACGATCCACCACGAGGATGACGGTTGCGTTCTGAAAGCGCGCCTTACCCTCCAGGATCAGGCGAGCGGCCGTAAGCAGGGTGAAGGTCTTGCCCGAGCCCTGGGTGTGCCAGACGAGGCCGCGCTTCTTGGTTGGATCCTCGCAGCGAGCGACGATCTTGTCGATCGCGATGCGCTGGTGCTGGCGCAAGATCGATTTCCGCGTCTCGCCGTCCTCTACGTAGAACAGGATCCAGTCGCGAAGCGTGCGGAGGAAGTCGGTCGGTTCGAAGAACGACTGGCACGCGAACTTGTAGCTCTCGTCGGGCTGCTGCTTCCAGCGCGCCATGAAACGGCGGTTGGCATTCCAAGTAACGCCGTACCAGTAATCGAGCAGATGGGTGACGTTGAAGAGTTGAGGATTGCCGATCAGCTCCGGCGTTTCCCTCTCGTAGCGCTTCAGCTGCGTCACACCCCGGTCGATGGCGCCACCGTCGTTAGGGTTCTTGTGCTCGACGATGCAGACCGGCACGCCGTTGATCACGAACATGACGTCCGCGCGGTTGCCCTTACGCGCCGGAGGCTTCAGCTTCCATTCCCAGGTGACGTGGAAGGCGTTCTCGGCCGGGTGTTCAAAGTCGATGAGCTGGACGGGGCGGTGGCGCTTCTCGGCCTCGTCGTACCATTGCCGCTCACCGCGCAGCCAAGCGAGCATGTCGCGGTTGCCTTCAATCGTGGGCGGAACCGACTCCAGCTTCTCGATCACCTGCCGGATGGCATCAGTCATCATCCACGGGTTGAACTTGACAAGCGCCGCCTCGAGCTCATCGCGCAACATCATACCCGCCTCGCCGCCGCGCTTCTGCTTAGCGACCTCGGGCGCAAGCGGGATCCAGCCGATGCCGACCGCGTGGTTCACCATCGGGAACTGAACGGTACCCGCCTCGCTGATGCTGATCTCGCTCATGCCGCCAACTCCGTAACCGGCTGTGCATCGAGCGCCGAGAGATCGAGATCCACGACGTGGATCTGGCCCGTCATTAGCTTGTGCAGAAGCGCCTTTAACAACTCGTCGAGTACGGCACGCTTGCGGCGGTGCAGGTCGATCTTGCGGTCGACGGCGTTAAGAACCGCGACGATCTCGCGCTGCTCGTCAAGGGTCGGCGGCACTGGGATGATGAGGGGCTCCAGATTCTTCTTGTTCAGTTGTGGGGTCGGGCCGGGTTCGGTGATTGTTCTCAGGTCGAAGGTCTGAAACCAGTGAAAGAGGAAGTCCTGATCAAGGTCATTCCCACCAATCACGCCGATCACATTAGGATCAAATGCGGTCCACTCATTCGAAATCCGCTTTTTGTTCGTCGCGATTGCGGCACCCCTTTTCGGGAAGATGATTGTACGCGGAGGAGCGCAACGATATTCGGCGATCGCGCGTGGAACGCGTTTCTCCAGAATTGCCGCCGTGAACTCGACCTCGTTGCCGGGCAAGTTCATGTCGGCAACCTTGATCCCGAGAACTCTTACCGCTTCTCCATCCTCGGCCGGCTGCAAGGTCTCCAATTCAGAATAGGACATCCTGGTCGACACGACGTTGGCGTACCGATCGAGGCGTCCCACCGCCCAACTCTCCGGAACCGGGCCGATTTCAGTTTCCTTCTGCGCCTCTCCGCGAACCCCCTTTGTGAAGAGCGCCCGCGTCGCCGCGCGTTTCAGTTTCTGGCCCATTTCCCCGCAGTTTGCTTCGGCCGAAGCCGCCCGCTGGATCACCTCGAGGGCGACCGCGATGGCAGTCTGCTCGTCCAGTGCGAAGTCAGGGATCGGCAGATCCAGCAGGACATTTTCCGGCACTCGCTGTCGGCCGGTGGACCCCTCCATCCGCTCGGCGACGTGATGCCGGATATCGGGATGTAGAAGGTAGAAGAAAAGAAATCGTGGATCGTGCTGATCAGAAAGTGCGTAAAGCGGGATCACCTCGGTCGTCGCATAACCAAACGGGGCCGCCAGTTCCTGAATTAGGGCTTGCTTTCCATTTTCGAAAGAAGGGGTGATCTTGCTGATTAGGATGTTGCCGCGCTCGAAGTAGGTGCCACTCGCGATTGCTTCCGGCGATTTCATTGTGAAGCCTGGCAGATAATCGCCTCCCTGCGGAATAGCCTCCATCGCCGCAAACGGGATTGCCGGAAAAGCCGACCGGTCAAGGCTGCGTGGCTTCTTCGTCACCGCATAGCCGTCGCCGACCCGCGTCCACCGGCGGCCCTGTCCGAGATCCGTATCAAGCAGGCTCATCGACCACCCCCCTCAACAGGTTCGAGATTGTTGCGGCAAGTCGATGAGCCTCACCGTCAAGTTGGGTCAGTTCACGGACCAGTGCACTGACAGAGCCCACTTCGGTGGAGTTCGACTGTCCGACCCATCGACTAGGGCTGAGGTTGTAATCCGCCTGGACAGTCTGCTCGCGTGTGATGACGGCGATTTCGCCCTCGACCGGCTCCCCCTTTAGGTAAGCTGCCGATAAGGGGCGAATGTCGTCCTCGGGGATGAAGTTCTTGGGCCGCCCCTTCTGGACCCGGCGCGTGGCATTCAGCAGTACGATCCTGTCCTTGCGCGCCGGTGGCTTACGCTTCGACAGCACAATGATCACACCAGCGGCGCCGGTATTATAGAAGAGGTTGTCGGGTAGCAGGATCACACCGTCCACGAGGTCGCGGTCGACGAACCACTTGCGGATGTTCCGCTCCTTGTCCTCATTCTTGCTGCCCGAGCCGCGCGTGACCGCGCCGGTGTCGAGCACGACCGCCGCCCGGCCTCGATCATTCAGGCAGGCCAGCGTGTGCTGAAGCCAGGCCCAATCGCCCTTGCCGCTGGTGGGGCCGCCGGCGGTGCGAAACCGATTGAACGGGTCATCAGCGAAGATGTCCGGATTGAACGGCTGGTTCCACATCGGATTGGCCACGACAATGTCGTAGGTGCGGATCTTGCTGGCTGCCGTCTTGAACTTCGGATTGATCATCGTGTCGCCGCGCGCCATCTCGATGTTCATGTCGTGGATGATCGCGTTCATCTGCGCGACCGCGTAGCTCTCGGCGGTCAGCTCCTGCCCATAGAGCTTAAGCGGCACCTTGCTGGTGGGGTCGAGCTCGCGGGCGACAAGCTGCAGCTTCACGAGCAGACCGGCCGAGCCGCAGGCGTAATCGTGGCATTCCTCGCCTGGCTTCGGGCGCATGATCTGCGCCATTAAGAAGCCCACCTCGGTGGGGGTAAAAAACTCGCCGGCACTCTGGCCGGAACCCTCCGCGAATTTTCTGAGGAGATACTCGTAGGCGCGGCCCAGGAAATCGGGCTGCACGTCGGCGAGACCTAGTCGGTAGCGTGGGTCGGAGAAGGTCTCGACCACCTGCCTCAATTTGGCGGGATTGATGTCGCGCTCGCCGTTGCGCTCGGCGGCGAAGTCGACCACGTCGATCACGCCGGAGAGCGACGGGTTCTGCCGCACGACCGCGCGGACCGCCTTGGTCAGGTGCTCCCCGATGTCCTTGGGGCGGGTGGGGCGACCCTGCTCGTCGTTCGGCCAGTCGTAGGGCTCGCGGCCGCTGATGACAGCCCAGCGCGCTTCGGGGGGAAGATAGAAGCGCAGCAGCGCGTGATCCTCCTCGGCGATCTCCAGGGCCGTATCCGGGTCACCATATTCCTCGGCAAGACGTTCGATCTCGTCATCGAAGACGTCGGAGAGGCGCTTGAGGAAGAGCAGCGGCAGCAGATAATCCTTGAACTTCGCCGCATCCTTCTCGCCCCGGATTGAGCAGGCGGCATCCCACAGCATCTGCTCCATCGACTTGGTGGCCGCCCCGGCATCACGGGGCCTGCGCGACCTCCTGCCCGTGATCATTGCGGCAGCCTCGGCCGGTTCAGCGTCGAGGGCGTCGCCGTCGATGCCAGCCTCGCGCGCTAGAGCGTCGATGGCCACGCGGGCTGCGCGTTGAGGCGTGTTGAGGCCACCTTCCCAGCGGTTGACGGTCGCGAAGGACACGCCCAGGCGCTCGGCGAGCTCCTCCTGCGTTAGGTTCTGTCTGACGCGGATCGCACGGAGCAGGGTGGCTGTTTGGCTTGTCATGTTTGTTATATCTGTTATACAGACGGGCAAGTCAAACCGGAATGTGTGATGCCTCTGCCTCAGCCCAAACTGTCCCCATCCGAGCGCAACGAGAAGGTGGCGACCCCTGCCTATTTCGTTCGCCGACTGCGTCCGCACGATGAGGGCATGGCGGATTTCGTCGACGAAGCAGGGCTGATCGGAGTTCCCGGCGCCAAAGTCGTACTCGGCGAGCCGGGGATGGGTAAGAGCGAGCTGCTGCGCGAATTAGGGCGCCGGCTTGACATCGAGCCGGTGAGCGCCATCCGCTTCTTGCTGAGCAAGAAACCCGAGCGGTTTGTGACGCCGGGCAAGCCGCTTCTGATCGACGGCCTCGACGAAGCTATGGCACGGCGCGAGCGCGACTCGGTCGACGCCGTCCTCGCCCAGCTGGAGGATGCTGGGTCGCCCGACTTCGTGCTCTCCTGCCGGTCGCGCGAATGGCAGGCACGTGGCGAGTCCAACCTGCGCCAGCTCTACGGCGCCGATCCGAAATTGTTCAGCCTCGAACCGCTACATTGCGACGAAGCGGCCGAATTCCTCGCGTCTCGCCATCCCGGGGCGGACGTCACCCACGTGCTCTCCCACCTGGACGCGCACGGCCTGAGCGACCTCTATCGCAATCCGCTGACGCTCGGGCTGATGGGCCGTGTTGCCGAAACCGACACGGCGCTGCCGGCCTCGCGCGGCGCGCTGTTCCAGCGCGTCTGCACTCTGATCTGGTCCGAGCACAATCTAGAACGGCAGGATCTTGGGCTCGCCCAGCTGACCGAAGCCGACGCCCTCTCCTCCGTGGGCGCGGTCTGCGCCGCGCTGCTGCTGGGTGGTGCTGAGGCAGTCAGCATCGCCGGCGCAGCCGAGCTTCATGAGCGTGACCTCCGGATCGCCGACATCGCGCTGTTGCCAGGTGCAGGCGCGGCGCCGACGGTGTTCTCCTCGAAGCTATTCCAGAGTTTCGGTAGCTCGCGGATTAAGCCGATTCACCGGGTAATCGCCGAATATCTCGGCGCGCGCTGGCTCGCCCGCCAGGTCGACAGCCCGCGCAAGCAGCGGCGCCTGCTCGCACAGCTTCAGGGCAGCGGCGGCGTGCCGGCGAGCCTTCGCGGCCTTCATGCCTGGCTCGCCTACCACGGCCCAGCGCTCGCCGAGCACGTGATTGCCGCCGACCCTTACGGGGTGCTGCGCTACGGCGAGCCGAATGCCCTGTCCCTCCGCCAGGCGGAAATCCTGTTCCATTCGCTCGAGGCGCTCGCGCGGGACAATCCGTGGTTTCGATCAAACGACTGGGACAGCCGGACCGCAGCAGGGCTGATGGTGCCGGGGCTGAAGCCCAGGATCGACGCCGTTATCGGCTCGGCCGAAAGCAATGCGCATTTGCGATCGCTGTTGATCGAAGGCCTCAACGGCTCGCCCCTCGCCGGCGAGCTTGCCGACTCACTCGAGGCGGTGGTGATCTCGCCCGTGCGCTTTTATCGCGAGCGGGAAGACGCCGCCGAGGCGCTACTGCCCTACCGTGGGCGGGAATGGTGGCGCGCCACTATCCAGTCGCTGCTCGAGACGCCGGGCGAGGATGCCGGCCGGTTAGCGCGCCGTATCATTGAGCGCATCAAAGGTGATGTCGCGGATGGTATACTCGTGTCAGCGGTGTTCGCCGAGCTCGGGCTCCTGACCTGCGCATGGCCGCGCGTGCGCAAGCAGCGCGTCCACACACTCCGCTATTTCAAGAATTTGGTCGCGTTGATCACGACCGAGCGGTTGGCAGGGATCCTCGACCAGCTCGTCGACTTTGTTGAGCTTGTTCCCAAGGACGATTGGCAGAGCGTCAACGATATCGCCGGTCTGACCTCCGAGCTTATCGTCCGCGCGATCGACGAGGGCGCGGTCGCCACCGGTGATGGCGCGCGCCTTTGGCGTTGGTTCGGGGTCATCGAACGAGCGAGCCGCTTTCACCGCGACACCAAAGAAACTCTAAAGCAGCGGCTGGAGGCGAAACCTGAGCTGCGCCGCGCCGCCCAGAGCCATGCCCTGTACATAGAGCGTCGTCGCAACACGATCTGGATGGCGGAATTTGATCTCGATCACCGTATGCTCGGTCTCAGCAGCTATCGGGGCGACGTGGCCTGGCATCTCGAGCAAATGGCGGCGGCGGACCTGAAGGATGAAGCACGGCGCGAAGACTGGCGCGACCTGATGCGGATCGGCCGCCGGGCGGATGGGTTCGATCAAGGCGTGCGGGAGGCGGGTGAGAAGTTCATGCGCGGCGACAAGCAACTCGCCGCTTATCTTACAAAGCTTGAGTCTCCGAAGCCGCTGGGTTGGGAGCGGCGACGCGCCCGGGAGACATCCAAGCGCGAGCGCAAGGAGCGGGTCTCGATCGAGTTTGACCGGCGCCACTACGCCGCCAACGTTGGGGACATGCGCGCCGGGAAGCTCAAATTCATACTTGGCCCGGCCAGAGCCTATCTCGGGCATGATACCAATTTGCCGGGTCAAGGGATCGGCGCCGCGCGGGTTGAAGCATGGCTGGGTTCGACTCTAGGGTCGGATGCGCTGACTGGATTTGAGGCGGCGCTTCACCGTGCCGACCTGCCGAGCATCGCCGATGTGACGAAGGGCTTCGCCGAGGGCACCACCTACAATTATGGTTTCGTGATCATCGCCGGGTTGACCGAACGCATGGCCAACGGTCGCGGTTTCGCCGGCGTGCCGAGTGATGTGCTGACAATCGGACTCCTGCTCCTTCACTTTGACGGTGGCTGATTCGGTCCCGACGAATTCGATAAGCTCCGCGCGGCGCTGGAGGCGGCGCTCCTCCCGACAACCATGGCGCGCCAGGCGTTTGCGCGGCTGCTGATCGAGCCTTCGGTCGCCGCCGGCACCGGGCACGTCACCGGGCTCTACATGCTTTCGCATAACGAGGACTGGATCTCGACCGGAGGAGCTCTTGCCGAGGACTGGCTTATCCGTTTCCCGCGCGTGCCCGCCGGTATTCAAAGCGAGCTCGTGGACTGCCTGACTCATGCTGGCGAAGCGGCAGCCCTGCGCCGTGTTGCTGAGGCACGCAGCAAGTCGGTGTTCCGCGATTTTGATCATATGCTCGCCTGGCTCGCGATCGACGTGCTGGCTCGCTTTGAGGCCGTCGTGGGCGACCTCGAAGGGATCGGTGCCCGCAACCCCGAGTTCATTTGGTTCCTCCGAAATCGGTTCCAGCTTGAGCGGCGCGGCATCATGCTCCCGGTCAGTATCGGCCAAGCCGCGTGGATCGTCTCAGAGTTCCGAGCGCACTGGCCGTACGCGACCTTACAAGGCAGTGGCCAGGGCAACACGAACGACTACGACGCAACCAGTTTCTTGCGTGCCCTGATCGCCCGTCTCGCTGACGACCCCAGTCCCGAAGCGAGCGAGGCATTCGCGAAGCTTATCAGCCGGCGTGAGGACAGCTACACCGACCTGATCCGGCACATGGCGGCCGAGCAGCGTCAGAAGCAGGCCGAGGCGCGGTTCTCTCGAGTGCTTCCGGCCGATCTCGGAGCCATGCTGATCGACGGGGCACCATCCACCATTGACGACCTCAAGGCGCTTGTTCTCGAGGAACTCGACGGCGCGTGCAGGAAGCTGCTCGGCTCTGACATCGACGAGGTCCGCGACTTCTGGACGGATAGCGGCATTCCGCGTGACGAAAATCGTTGCCGCGATCGGCTGGCCTCGATGCTCGAACCTGAGCTGATTCGCTATGGTATCCAGCGCACAACCGAGACGGACATGCCGGCTACGAAGCGCGCCGATCTTGCCTTCGCCCACGGTCGGATGCAGCTACCAATGGAGGTCAAGGGTCAGTGGCACCCAGACGTGTGGGACGCGGCCGGCGGGCAGCTCGATGCTCAATACCTGATTGACTGGCGCTCGGAACAGCGCGGCATCTATTGTGTCCTATGGTTCGGGGACATGGCGTCCAATACGGGACGGCGGCTGAAGGCTCCGCCGAACGGAGTGACGGCGCCCAAGACCGCCGAGGAGATGCGCGCGGCACTGACGGAGCGGATCCCCAAATCTCGTCGCGCGCTGATTGACGTCGTCGTGCTCGATCTGACGGCCGGCAAGCCAAAAACGGGCCGGAAAAGAGGGTGAGCGCCTTGGCAAATGCCTCCCTCGCCAGTTCGGCGCCGGCGCTTGTTTCCATCGCCTGCTGGTTCGACCTGCTCGGCTAGTAGCGCGATGATCGACGCCGCCGGCTTCGATCCTAACCAGTGCAGCTGAGCATCCCTGCGCCCAAAACGCCTGATGGCCGGGTCTACAGGTTTTCGCCCAACGAAGTTGCCCACCCGCGCCACTTCGTGCTCGGCGAAGCGGTGCGTCCCGAGGACAGCGACAAGACCAAGCAAGCGGTCATGAAGCTCGAACGCACGATAATTGATCGTTTGATGTTCCTGATGCATCCCTTGGGTTTAGGCGAAAGCAGGCACTTTCGTGCAAGTGGGGTTGTCGAGGTATCGATCCGCAGCGCACGATGACTGGCAATGAGCGAGTCCGATGCGATTCATTGAGAACGGCCCCATCCTTCCCACCGATCTGCTCACGGCGCGGGACGAAGGACAAGTCGTCTTCTTCTGCGGGTCCGGGGTGTCACTGGCGCGCGCCGGACTGCCCGATTTCTATGGTCTCGCCGATGCGGTCCTGGACCAACTCCACGCTTCGCCCGACAGTCGGGCCCGCGCCGTTATTGCCGCATCGCGATCGATCCAAGTCCAAGGCGTTGAGGGTCTCATCCCGGCCGACCGCGCTTTCTCGCTGCTGGAGCAAGAATTCGACACGGCGCGAGTTCGGGCCGCAGTCGCCGCGAGCCTGAAGTCGAAGACCAATGACTTGGCGGCGCACGCCGCCCTTATCGACCTCGCCCGCGGCACAGACAACAAGGTTCGCCTCGTCACGACCAATTTTGATCGTCTGTTTGAGGCATGCGATCCTTCGATCGCTTCGCATGCGCCGCCCGATCTTCCGCATCCGGCGCGGTCGTCCACCTTCGAAGGGATCGTGCATCTCCACGGGGTGCTGGATAAGAATGGGGAGGCGCCGCTCGGCGACAAATTCGTCATCTCGAGCGCGGATTTTGGCCAAGCCTATCTGTCCGATGGCTGGGCTACGCGCTTCATTCACGCGCTGATGGAGCGTTACCAGATCGTGTTCGTCGGCTACACAGCGAACGATCCGCCGGTACAATATCTGCTGGAGGCGCTCAACACGCGGTCGGCCACGTTTCAGCCGATGTATGCTCTCCAGGCCGGCGATGATGATCTCGCCAAGGCGCTGTGGCTGCACAAGGGTGTCCAGCCAATCTCATTCGATCCGTCCGCCAGTTATCGGGCATTGTGGGACACGATGTTCGCATGGGCCGAGCGTGCGCGTGACCCCCAAGCTTGGGTGCAGGCGCAACTCGCCAAGGCCGAGCAAGGGCCGCAGGCGCTGCAGCCGCATGAGCGAGGCATTATCGCCGATATCGCATCGTCTTCGTCAGGAGCACGACAGATCGCCAAGGCCGGCGCCTCGCTTCCCGCGGAATGGCTCTGCGTCTTCGACCGCGAAATGCGCTATCGAACGCCATCGGCCCGGACGCTGCTCGATGACCGGAAGGAGTTCGATCCGTTCGCGGTTTGGGGCCTCGACGATGACCCAATCCCTCCACCGGTCGATCCGGAAAACCGCTATGCGGAGCGCGAGATACCGGCCGAAGCTCGCAATATACTACTAGCCCGCCGATCCGAGAACGATGTCTCATCCGCTGTCGGCCAGGACAACCCGTCAGGCTTGATTATCGAGAGCCCCAGCGCGCTGCCCGAGCGCTTGCGCTTACTTAGCATCTGGGTGACTCAGATCGCGCACGAACCGGTCGCGCTGTGGTGGGCGGCGGGCAAGGCCAAACTGCACCCGCATCTGGCGGAATGGCTCCCGCGCGTGCTGGCGCAGGAGCCACAGCGCTTCACTGACCAGGTCCGGCGGGGGTGGCGCGAGCTGCTCGCGAGCCAGTCCTACCCGCTCGATCCTCACGGCATGGCGTTCTACGCACTTGAGGAAGCAATCAAGGCCGAAAAATGGTCGCCCGATTTTGTGCGCAAGCTGGTCGCGCTCCGATCACCCCGGTTGGAGGTGCGGCGGAGCTGGTCGCGCGGTGCGCCGCCAGATGCCGCCGCGTCCGATGACCTGCTGTATCGGGATGTGAGCTATCCCAACGCCGCAATCGCATTCGACCTACCTGCCCATCTGCTGCCGCTACATGCGCGCGAGCTTGGTCATGCCGTGGAACGCGCGATCGATCTCGAACTCGAGATCGCCAGCGGCATCTATATGCTCGGGCCGCTCCACCAAGAGACCGATCCGAACGGAGCCGGCGGCATTGATGATAATCTGACCAGCCTGTTTCGAACTTGGATCGCGGCGCTTGAGGCGCTGATTGCGACCGATCCCGATCTGGTGCGAAGCGAGCTGCCGCGCTGGGCCCGCCGCACCGACGCGGTATCGGGCCGGTTCAATATCTGGGCGAGCGGCGCCGCGGGGCTCCTTTCCGATCGCGAAGCCGCCCGGAAATTATTGGCGTTGGACGATGACATCTTCTGGGACCGCGACCATCAACGCGATCTCCTGTACGTCCTTGCTCACCGTTGGTCGTCCTTTGTAGCGACCGACCGTCGCAAGCTCGAGCGGCGCATCCGCAAGGGACCGGCGACCTATGAAGGCGAAACGGCCGAGATGCATCGGTTTAGGGCAGCCGCTTTCGCGCTCGCGCGCCTCTACTGGCTTCATGCGCATGGCTGCACTTTCTCGTTCGACTATGATTCCGAGGTCGCGCGGCTGAAGCGCCGCTATCCCGACTGGAACGATCAGGTGGGAGAGGAAGCCGCCGGGTCGATCGAGCCCAAGGTCTATACGATCGGCGAGCGCACGGACTTCGACGATCTGCTCAGCGTGCCCGTGGCCGCAGTGGCGGCGACCGCCCTCACGCTCGAGCATCAGCGCTTGGACATGCAGACGATCCGGCGGCCGTTCCTCGGCCTGGTCAGGGATAAGCCGGCGCGGGCCCTGGCGGCGCTGCGCCGTGCTGCGTCGCCGCCGTCGATGCGGCTGTGGGAAGCCTTTCTTTCCCCTGAAGAACGTCCACCGCTCCCGGAGCGGCTGGTGGTTGCGACTGGATGCGTACTGGCGAACCTGCCGATGGAGGAGTTGACCGAGATCGTGCGCCCGGTCGCGCGCTGGGTTGAGAAGGAGGAAGCGCGGCTTTCGGCGGCGGCGCCCCAAATCGAGGAGCGACTGTGGTCGAACATGCTGGCAGCGTTCGAGGCCTATCCGGAAAAAGCAGGGTCGGCCGTCCTGACCACGGGTAATCGGCACGATTGGTTGATGGAAGCCATCAACTCGGCGACGGGCCGGCTGGCCGAGGTCGCCGTACATTGTGCGTCAGACGAAGCCGCCGAGGAAGATCTGCCGCCGCGCTGGCTGGAGCGTCTCGGCCGCCTCATAAGTCTGAGCGGCGACCCGGGACGCTATGCGGTCGTGACCGCCAGCCAGAATTTGACGTTCCTCCACATGCGAGCGCCAGCGTTCGCGATGGACTATCTGCTGCCGGCCCGACAAGGGGACAAGGATGATCGGGCCGCGTTCTGGACCGGTGTATTTCGCGCCCGAGGTCTTTCGCTCGAGCTCTACCGCATTCTCAACGACGATATTCTGGCGGCGGCGCAGCAGGCAGGCGCTGGACGTTCCGAGACCACCTCCTTGTCGACGCTTCTCCTGCGCGGCTGGGCGCACCAGGATCTGCGCGGCTCGGGCGATGCGATTTCCTCGGATCAGCTGCGCGAAGCGATCCTGGTGACCAGTGATGAGTTTCGCCGACAACTCCTGCAGACAACACGGCGCTGGTGGGGCGATGCGGCTTGGCAAGATCGCGCAGTCGAGCTGCTAAAAACAGTCTGGCCGCGGCAGCGGGTTGTGCGCTCGGCGGCAACGACCGATGCGATTGCCATACTCATGGTCGAAGCGGACGCACGCTTTCCGGAGCTGCTGGCGATGGCCGGGGATCTGCTCGAGCCGTTGCCCGGCATGGCTGCGATGTGGAGCTACAATGTCGAGCGGCTCAAGTCGCTGATTGAGCGGTTTCCGGACGAGGTACTCGATTTCCTGTCGCGCCTGCTGCCGGAAGACGCCGCCAATTGGCCCTATCGGGCCGAGACATTCCTCGAACGGCTTGAGGCGACGAACTTCGCGCGGGACAATCGCCTTCAGGAATTGCGGCGGCGCTGGTCGGCCCGCCACAGCTAGCCGTTGGATCGTCCAAACTCGCCCGTGACCGCCCCCGCGTGGCCGCTGCTGCGATCGCCGCTTGAGCCGTCGCCGCGGCAGCGATGGCCGATCGCGAAAGCGGCTGTCGAGTTCCTCCAGCGTTTCGAGGGCGGCATAGGATTTGATTTCGAGCAGCAGCTCGAACACGCTCGTGCCAAGGTCCCGCGTCTCAGTGCCCAGAGGAACTTGCGGTTTTCGCTCCCACCGCCCCCAAGTTCGCCGCCGGAGCTCTTACGGGTTCCGGTAGTGCAGCTCCGCAACGCGCGACATCTTGGATAGAAAATCGAGATCGGCATCGGGACGGAAACGTTCGGGCAGATCCCGGTCCAGGGCGTCCCAGAACCGGTCCATGGCCGCGATCCTGCGCGACTGCTCGCGTGCGAAGCGGAAGAGCTTGCCGGCCGCGACAAAGGGCGGGAATGAGCTTCC
Organism: Pseudomonadota bacterium; assembly: GCA_030773375.1. Lineage (GTDB taxonomy): Bacteria > Pseudomonadota > Alphaproteobacteria > Sphingomonadales > Sphingomonadaceae > Allosphingosinicella. Next base: position 6,892 of record JALYNE010000001.1, on the reverse strand, counting down.
CACCACCGCCGTGGCGACGTCCACGAGATTGCTGGTCGTATCCAGCGCCAGGCCCCGCCCGCTTTTGCGCACCTCGCGACGGTAAAGCTCGCGGGCGAGCCGCTCCATTTCGCCGGCGCGCTCGTCTTCGGGCAGCATTGACAGCCGGCTGATCAGGCCGAAACCCTTGCGCCGGTCGGATGCTCGTGCGGTGAAGACCAGCAGATCCTCAAGTGGCGCCACTGGGTTGAAGTCGAACAGCGGGATGTTCGGCAGGAGGATATGCCCAGAAGCGCGGCGCTGCTCATTCCCGACCCAGGCCGGCGCCAAGCGGTCGTTGAAGGCGCGGTAGAAGTTCAAGCGCGCGCCCATATAGGCAAGTTGCCCGGTCCAGGCGGATTGCAGTCCATCGGCGGGGATCAGCGTCGCCTTGAATGCATGGGCGGCGTGGACATCCATCGCGAAGACGGTTGCCTCCAATTGGACGTCGCGCCCGTGGTATGCGGACAACTCGCGGGCCACGGACGTGCTCACCCCGAAGTGGCCGATCCCGAGCAACCCCGCATCCTGCAGCGCAAGGAAGCTCGAGCGCCTCGCACTGATCGGCCACAGCAGCATGTCGAGGATCTGCTTGGCCGACGTGCCGGACCGCTCGGCCACGGCTTCCGCAAGGACCGGCGTGGCTTCCAGCAGCCCGTCGTTTGCGAAGATATAATCGTCCGCCGTAGCGACGAGGTCGGCAGCAACCACGGCGGCCGCACGGCGGCGCGGGATGATCGCACTAGGCTCGCCCTCGACGATCTGGCTGATCAGCTTGGTATCGCATCGCTCTTCGGGCTGCGCGAGCAGCAGCTTCAGCCTGCCGCAGCGGGCGAGTAGCGCCACATCCTCGCGCGACAGCGTCTGCCGTTCGAGAAATTGTTCAGTTTCTTCGGCGAGCGGCGGCTGGAGAAGTACAGTATCGTAGCAGAGCAACGCCTGGCGAAGGTCGATCGTGGGTCCAAGCTGAGGGTTGAGCAGGCAACTACTTCCAAGCGCAGTGCGGTCGACAACCGAGTCTGGGCCGATGTTCCCGGCGAAGATCGCCTCGGCATGGTCGTGCCAATAGGCTTCGTCCTCCTCGACATAGGCTTCGCGCCATGGTCGCAAAGACGGCGGCAGAATCCGCAACACGTTCTCGCTGGCCGGAGGTGCCTCGGTTTCGGCCACGGCGAAGCGAATGTCCCACTCCGGCAGCACGTCCCGCGCGATCTTGGTGACGGCAGCGGCTTCATGGTCCGCAAGCGCCCGCGGGAAGAACAGCAGCAGATCGCCGCCGTCGGGTTCGCTAGTCGTCAGCGGCGGCAGGTCGGGCAGACGCCCCGCCAGCAACAGGCGCAAGTCATAGACCGACAGCGGCTGACCGGCGAGGTTGCCGATGTCGCGGTCGCGCAGAGGCTCAAGTTCGGCCTCGTAAATTGTCGGGAGCACGTTATTGAGCGTTACCGCCATGCTGGCGAAACAGATTTCCTGGTCGAACTCTCGTGCAATTAGCGACGCGTCGAGCTGGTGCGCGTCGAACCAGATCAGGTAACGGTCGTGGCCTGTTTGGAACAGGCGGGTCTTCAGGAACGGATACCGCGCCCGCAGCGCGACATCGATTTGTTTGGCCTGCGAGGGCCGTGCGGGAATCCGGCGATTCGGCATGCGTCGCCAACAGCAGCGGTCTGCTCGCATGTCCAGAGGCCGGTCGGCCGACTAGCCGGTTTTGCCGGCGGCCCGGGGGCACGGGCAATGGCACCCGCTACATGGCTCAGGATGTTGGACACATTGCCCCGCGCGATCACGCCCGAGCTCAAGGCCTTTGGCCGAACGATCTCAAGCTCCGAGCCCAAGTTCATCAGCTCCTGGCCCACCCCCGGATCTTGTCCGCCGTAGTGGTCAGTCCTTCGACGATCTTTTGGGAAAGCGACATGGGGGTAGGTTGTGCCGCTCACAAAGGAAGGCGCAAGGCACTTCTTGACGCAGGGAGCTCAACTTAGCCGGGCTGTGCTTGGGCGCTTAGCGGCCGGTTGCCCGCTAATGGCCCTTTGCTGCCGGTCTGGTCTTGGACCCGGCAACCGGGAAGGCAGACCTTGGGGCGACGCAGTAAGGCAGACATTGAGCTTTATGTCAGAAAAGCAAGCTGAACTTCCTCTGACCCTGGAGCCGTGTTTATCGAGATTCCCCGAACTCTCGCGATGTCAGTCACAACCTGGGTAATATGGTGCGTGGTATTAAGTTGCCGCCACGTGGTCGAGTTGCCGGGTCCAGCGGTAGGGTTCCTCGCCCCATTCGCTATGAAAGCGTCAGCGCTTGAAAAGCCCTCACCCGCAAAATCCTTACTATCGGCAATGGCCTTATAGACGCCATGCATCCTTTGTGCGTCTTTCCCCTCCTTAACCGCTCGCTGGACGCGCCACGCGTCGGGCGTGGCGTAGCGAATGTGCCGGATTGCCGGCGCTCCGCCACCGCTGAATGCCATCTTTGCGCAATCGGCAGCATAGTCCCCAAAGAGCATGTGCTCGGCGGTGGAGGGATCAAACTTGACTGCCTCTTTCCATGCCAGCCACTCGTTGCGGGGCCAAATTTCCACCGAGCCGTCTTTTGCCGGGTTGACCTCCGGGTAGTGCGTACCCTGGAAGACAATGTGCCGCCACGGGCCGATCTCTTGCAATGTCTCCAGCGCTTCTCTGATGATCGGAGAGACAATCGAAGGATTGGAAAGCTCAGCTCCACTAAAATCTGCTAAGACAACGCAACCTGCCGCACCTAAGCCGAGAGCGCTCAGGATCTTCTGAATCGTCGGACCCGAGGTCGGTCCCACCATATCGTCAGAAGGAACGCAGATGGCGAATTTGATCTGGCCTTCTTTCGGGATCGCAGCTTTGAACGCCGGTATCTCGGCATCGCCAAGGTCCGAGAGCTTAGCAAAAGGTATGGCGAGGACCCCAGCCGCCCACGCCCGCCGGAACATATTCGGCAGCCACGTTTCCAGACGATCCCGACCATATTCGTCGATGATATGGGAAGCGTCGATTAGAGCAGGACGATCACGCCAGTGAGCAGAAAGGGCAACGCTGATGTCAGGCATCTCGGCCATTTCGATCAACAGCGGCTCGGCGTCACTGCGCTCCTTCTTCGGCGGAAGGATGAAGCGTGGCAGCACGCTTTCCGCGACGTCCGAGGCTAGCAAACGAACGCCTTCCAGCTCCCCAGCCTTCATTCGAAGGGCGGTGCAATACAGAAGCCTATGAAACTCATTCATCGGTCACCTCATTGCTCTCGGCGCGAAGGTACTTCCGAACGCCACCCCGTCCGATCTTGTCAGAAAAGAGCTTATAGTCCTGCCGCTCCATGCGAAGCCTGCCAAATATGATGGCGGGCGATATCTCCAGTTGCTTCGCTAAACGTTCGATCGGTTCAGCCGTCTTCGCGATTCTTGCGGGTGATTTGGTCCACACAGCATCAGGAATGAGCATGTTCTGGGCGAAGCGATTGGCTTCCTCTTCCACATCGTCAATCTCTACGTGCTCAAAGTCATCAAAGAAACCCGAAGCTAATCCAGTGCGGTAGTGTAAAACAACGTGGGCTAACTCATGGAGCATGGTAAACCAAAAATTATCGACGGCGTCTACGCGCAGAGTCATTCCGATTACAGGATGGTCATCAATCAGAAAAGCAGCGCCGTCGACGCGCATGCCCGCGATCTGGGGTTCAATGACCAGAATGATACCCTGCTCGGCCAGCATCTGCTTCGCAAGTAGTGGGCCATCATCTCGCGCGCTCAGCTTCACAAGCTGAGTCATCCACGACATATCCAGCGGCCTATATTTGGGCTTCTTCCGGTGGATCTGTCGCAGTGCCTGGCGCGTTACCTGGGCTTTCCAAGCGAGAAGGAACCAATCTTTCGAGAGATCGTGGACATTCAATCCTGTGCGCAGGAGCGACGGAGTGCCGTGCTCCCCCACATGCTCAGCAACCGTACGCCGAAGTTGGCTGATCCCATTTTCGTCGGACTGATCGGCCTTATCGAGCCAGCCGTTTTCTCGCGCGTGCCTCAGGACCTTTTGCAGTTCGATGGATGACATTTCATACGAAGGGAGCCAGGGATCGGGCAACGGCTGATCAACTTCGGCGGTAAGGCGGATGCCAAGGGCTCGAGCAACGCGAAGCAACCCTGAGAGGCTGATGCTTCGGTAGCGCTCGGCCTCGTATCGCTGGATCTGTTGTTCCGGGAGAAAGAGCCGACGAGCCAGTTCTTTCTGCCTCCACCCCTTTGCCACTCTGGCGGCGACCAGCAGCCCGCCCAAGTCGTTACCAGCCCGAGCTTTCAACCGAGAAATGTCGCCACCCTGGGCGGCCCGATAAGCATCCAAGCTGTCGATTAATTCCTGCCGCTCGGCCATCAATGACCGCCGCACGCCATCCAGAACCTCTGGGGGGAGGCCACCCACGATCTGGCGTAGAACCTGCTCGGAGGACAACGCTTCGCTGATCTGATCGACCAGCGTCGTTATTTCGCGCTCCTGTCGCTCGTTCGTGATCAGGGATGTATTCACCATCACGAGCAGACTACACATCATATCTGATGTGTCAAACGATAGGTGGCCAACCCGGAAAGGGGGCCCGCGAGTAACGAACGTCCAGCCGAGCCCATAGCGGAATGGCAGGAGGCTGCGAAGGTGGACCGTCCGATCGCTGATCGCGCCGATCTCCATCGCTCCAGTGTTCTCCTCCAGGAGATTGACGCGATTGCCGCTTTGACGGCACGGGCGCAGCATCTTGCATTTTTCAAATTGCAAGATATTTAGGTTATGAGATCCTCTGATGGCCAACCCACTTATCGGACTACGCCTTAGGGCGCTGCGCGAGGAACGCGACCTAAACCAGGATGCCGTGGCTAAACTGCTCGGCTTTCGGGACCGCCAGACTGTGTCCGCGATTGAGAACGGTGATCGGCGCGCGAAACCAGAGGAGCTTTCTCGTTTGATTGATCACTTCAAGCTGGACCCGGACTTCTTCACGGACCCCTTCCGGCTCGTGGGCGAAGGTCAGTTTAGCTGGCGACACTCTCAATGTGCGCCGGCAGCGCTCACTGCGTACCAAGAGCGTGCCGGCCGTTGGCTCGCCGCTTACCGCGCGCTCAGCTCTCCCGACGAACGGCCTGGTCCAAGAGAGGGTCGAACTCTCCGCCTTTGGGAGAACTCGAGCTTCGAGTTAGCGTGTGCGGAGGGAGAGCGCTTCACCGTAGACTACGCTATGGGTGATGTTCCCGCACGACGGTTGCCGCAGGTTATGGAAGATGACTTTGGCATCCTCGTGCTTATGGTAGATATGGACGAAGGGATCTCGGGGGCCGCATGCCGCCTGCCTGAGATGGATGCCGTATTGGTGAACCGCAGAGAAAATCCGGGGCGCCGCAATTTTGATCTCGCGCACGAGTTTTTTCACATCCTTACTTGGGACAAGATGCCTCCTCGGCGCGTAGAATTGGCGAACGAGAGAGGTGGTAGCCGTGTCGAGCAACTCGCGAATAACTTCGCCTCAGCGTTGTTAATGCCACGGCGGCTGTTAGAGCGATTTGGTGAGTGGCGCCGGCTCGGCGACGCAGAGCGCGCCTCCCGGATGCGAACGGTGGCTGATCACTTCCAAGTGTCTGTCAGCGCGCTTCACTGGAGATTGGTCGCGTTAAAGTTCTTGGGAGCCGCCGCCCAGATGCTCGACGTTGCGGCACCTTCGTCTTCGTCCGTTCGCGACACTCCTGCACGTTTTTCGCGAGCGTTCATGACGGTGTTCGCAGCGGCGATCGACGCCGGCCGCGTATCTGCGTCCCGCGCCGCTAAGCTACTTGAATGCTCCCGAGATGGCCTCCGTGAACTGTTTCAGCAGCATCAGGTGGCGGCACCGGTTACGGTATGAGGCAGCGACCGTTCCATGCCCGCTGCCGACGGCCCAGTATTGCTCGATAACTGCGCGGTATCAGCCTGCGCCGAGATCGGCGCCTGGAATGCGCTCGTAGCTCGTTTCCGTCTTGAGACTGTGACAGAAGTCGCTGTCGAGGCCGCGACCGGATTCCAACATCGACAGATCATCGATCCTCGGGAGTTTCGCACCCAGGTGACGGTGCATAACGTGGAGCAGAATGACCGGCTCGCGGCGGCGAGTGAGTACTCTGAACTTGCCGGGCTAGACGACGGTGAACGAGACCTGTGGGTGCACGCACTAGGACGTCAGGATGCTTGGGTGCTGTGTGGGCCAGACGCTGCGAGTATCCGATTCGGCGTGAGGGCAGGACATGCGGAGAAGCTTATATCGCTCGAGGAACTCCTGGAGGTCATGGGCTACCAGCCGAAGGTCAAGCTCAAGGTGCATTTTACGAAGAAGTGGCTTCGGGAGCGGATCGATCAGTTCTCGCTTGACATGAAGTTCCAGTCGCTGAGCAAGCGGAAATAGATGAGCGACGGCGCACAACGTTGGCCGCTACTCAACGGAGCGCACGCACGTGCGGAGGGCCACTCCGTGTCAGCGTGAACGACCTCTATCGCACATGCGGAGATCCGACTTGATCCTGCATGAACGTCCGATTTGCGGGAGCGTCGGCTCAGCCATGAGCGTCCACTAATGGCGGATTGTGTTGAAAAACTCGGCCTTGCCACGGTGACTCGCCTCTGATTCAATCTTCCTGCGTAAGGCGGGAGGCGAGCCGATGATGGGCGAGCGGACGGTGATGCAGGATGCGCTGTTCTACGGGTTCAGCCTGGAGCGCCGTAAGCGTGGTCTGAGAACCGCCTTGTTTTGAGCGGCGATCCCGCGATGCTTGTCCTTTTGGGCGGGGCGTGCAGTGGATGATGTCGTTGAGCTTGTGACTGGTCATACGAGTGATCGCATGACT